>NZ_QOBB01000158.1:0-17460 GCF_024704855.1 Burkholderia sp. HAN2018
GCGTCATGCGGATTCGCCCGCACCGCCGGCCACCACGCCGGGCCTTGCCCCTGCCGACCCCGCGCGCGACGCGCTGCTGAACCTGATCGACACGCGGCTCGCGCACATCGCCGACGCCGCCCGTCAAGCCACACCGAAGGAGCCTGCCCCCCATGCGCCTACCTGAACCGCCGGCCGCCTCGATCGCCGCCGCCGCCCTCGCGACCGCCGTCGCGCTGGCCGGCTGCGCGACGTCGTCGATCGATCTGGCGCCGGAGGCGTCCGACCGCCCATGGCAGCCGCAAACGTCGGCTGCCGGCGACATCGTGCCGGGCCCGCCGCGCGCGTCCGCGCAAGGTTCTCACGACTACACGCTGCCCGCCTCGCCCGCGCTCGCGTCGGTCTCGCCGCCGGCTGCGCTCGATGCCGCGCACGCGTACACGCTGCCCGAACTGATCGATCTCGCCGAGTCGGCGAACCCGCTGACCCGCATCGCCTGGAACGACGCGCGCAACGCGGCGCTCGCAGTCGGCCTGGCCAAGGCCGCCTACCTGCCGAGGTTGTCGGCGACGGCCATGGGCGCGTACCAGGCCAACCACGGCTCGACGTCGACGATCCTCGGCGACTCGTCGAGCGACACCACCGTTCACGGCACGATCTCGGCGCTGTCGCTGCAATGGCTGCTGTTCGATTTCGGCGGCCGCGCGGCGCGCGTCGAGGCGGCCGAGCAGGCGTCGATCGCGTCGAACGTCGCGTTCACGGCCGTGCATCAGCAGGTGATCCACGACGTGACCGTCGCGTACTACCGCTACGAAGCCGCGCGCTCGCGCGCCCTCAGCGCGCAGCAGGGTCTCGCGAACGCGGACGCGATCCTCGCGGCCTCCCGCGCGCGGCTCAAGCACGGCGTCGGCACGGTCGTCGAGCTCGCGCAGGCGACGCAGAACCGCGCGCAGGCAAACCTCGCGCTCGTGCAGGCGAACGGCGCGGAGAGCGACAGCTACCTCGCCCTCGTCTCCGCGCTCGGCATCTCGCCGCTGTCGAAGCCGACCATCGCCGCGCTGCCGAAGCGGCCGCTGCCGCCCGCACTCGGCTCGTCGGTCGACGCGATCGTGTCGGACGCAATTGCGCGCCGCCCCGACCTGCAGGGCGCGTTCGCGCTTGAAAAAGCCAATCGCGCGAAGATCAAGGCCGCGGAAGCCGCGTTCATGCCGAAGATCTTCCTGTCCGCGTCGACGTCGTACGCGAGCGGGGGCACGTCCATCTCCGCGCTGCCCGCGATCGGCGACCAGTCACCGACCGTCAACCTGAACGGCAGCCGCTACGGCGGCGGCGTGTTCCTCGGCGTGACGATCCCGCTGTACGACGGCGGCATGCGCTCGGCCGTGCTGATGCAGGCGCGCAACGACGCGGAAAGCGCGTCCGCGCGACTCACGCGAACCAAGGAGGAAGCCGTCCGCCAGGTGGTCGCCGCGCAGAACGCGGTGCAGACGAGCCTTGCGTCACACGACGCCGCAAAGGCGCTCGTCGATGCCGCGCAGACGAGCTACGACGCGGCGCTGACCGCGTACCGGAACGGCGTCGGTTCGGTCACCGATGCGACGATCGCGCAAAGCCAGTTGCTCGCCGCGCGCAACGCGGAGGTCGACAGCTATGCCGGTGCACTGTCCGCTGCCGCCGCGCTCGCGCTCGCGACGGGGACGATCGGCTCGGCGCAGTAGCACGACCGCCGCGAGGCGGTTGACGCATGCGCGCGCCGCCCACTAGAATGCCGCCCATTCTTCCTTCAGGAACCATCGTGGACAGTTGCAGCACTCCGTTGCGTGCGCCGCTTGCCGCCTGAACGCCTGTCCGACGCAGTTCTCCTGCCCGGCTCGCGTTCCGCGAGCCGCACGCCCACCGTTTCACACTGAATGACGCATTCGCGCGGTACAGTACCGCGCGATGACGGCTATCGTCGTGTCGCATTCGGCCTTGCGCCGCAGCGACGCGGGACGGCACGCGCTCCTTGCACGGCAGGACAACCATGACTTTCGATTTCGCACTCCGCCTTTTCACCGCGTTCGCTTGCGGCGTCGCCATCGGCCTCGAGCGCCAGATGCGCCAGCGCACGGCCGGCCTGCGCACGATCACGCTCGTCGCGAGCGGCGCGTGCCTGTTCGTCACGCTCGGCGCGCTGACCGGCAACGGCGTCGCGGGCGTCACGCAGATCGCCGCATACGTCGTATCGGGCGTCGGCTTTCTCGGCGGCGGCGTGATCATGCGCGACAAGGGCTCGATCCAGGGCATCAACACGGCCGCGACACTGTGGTGCTCGGCCGCCGTCGGCGTACTGGCCGGCTCCGGTCATTACGTGCCCGCGCTTGCCGGCACGGGCGTCGTACTCCTCACCAATACGGTGCTGCGCGGCGTCAGCCAGGCGATCAACGCAACCCCGGTGTCGAACGCCGATCTCGTGCGCGAATACCAGATCACCGTGATCTGCCTGACCGCCGACGAAGTGCACATCCGCACGCTGCTGTCGAACTCGATGTATGCGAAGCCGCTGTCGTTCCAGAGCCTCACGAGCGAGGACGTGCCCGACCAGCCGGACCGGCTGAAGGTGACCGCGACACTGAAGCTGCATCCGAAGGATCAGCAGAAGCTCGAGCAGATCGCGAGCCGGATGAGCATGGAGAAGAGCATTTCCAGCGTGAGCTGGACCGCGAAGGAAGCGGAGCCGATGATGGAGTGAGCGGCCTGGCGGCAGCGGCATTTCGCGCTGCCGCCCGCCCTCGTTCGAGGTCAGGGCGCCTCGATCAGCCCGGCCGAGATTGCCTTGACGACCGCCTGGACCTTGTTCGTCGCACCCAGCTTCTCGAGGATGTTGTTGACGTGGAAGTTGACCGTTCGCTCCGAGATGCTGAGGATCTGGCCGATTTCGCACGCGGTCTTGCCCTCGGCCGTCCAGCACAGCACCTCGCGCTCGCGCGCGGTCAGCGTGACGCCCGCCGCCGGCGACAGCTTCGGCACCATGAAGCGGCTCATCAGCGAATGCGACAGGTTCGCGAGCCAGTTCGTCTGCAGCGTCAGCATGTTGATTTCGGCCGGCGTCAGGCGGTCCGCATGGCGTGCGATGCTCAGCAGGCCGAACGCGCCGCGGGCCGCCCAGCTCGATTGCGCGACGCCCACCGACAGCCCGAAATCACGCGCGTCCTGCCACAGCGGGCACGGTTCGATCTGGTCGACGTCCGGCCAGACGATCATGTTGGTGCTGAGCGCGCCGTCACGAACCGTCGAATCGATCTCGATGTAGTTGTGCGCCTGATAGTGCGCCATCCAGCCGTCGGGATAGGTATCGAAGATGGCTACCGACGGCTTCGATACCGGCAGCGGCACGCGAATGCCATAACAGCAGTATTCGAATCCCAGCCGTTTGGAATAGGCGGCAATCCGCTGGAAGAGCTGCTGCTCGTCTTCCGCGGCACTGAATTGTTGATAGGCATCCTGCCAGCGCAGTTCCATTCATTCTCCGACAACGTCACGCTGTCATACTTGTCAGGTTCCAGCACCCGTTCGACGCTGATACATTCCGCGCATGACTTCACCTTTGCTGCACCCGGTCCCCGGCCCGTCCCCGGACGGCTACGTACGCCTGTCAGAAAGCGCACTGGCCGTGCTCGCGCTCGACCATGTCGCAAGCGGCCTCGACGCATCGCTGCGTGCGGAACTGCGCGACAGCGCAATCGACGCACGCCTCGCCGGTTATACCGAATGGCATCGCCCGGCCAGTGCCGGCGTCGCTTACGTGACGGTCGGCTGGGACTGGTACCTCGAACGCGCGACGGGCACGTTCGTGATCGCGGGCGGCGACGTCCGCAGCAACGTGATGGCCGTCGACGCCACGGGTGCCGACATCGGCATGTTCCGCACGGCCGCCGCGCTTGCCGCGCGGCTCGCGTGCATCGACTGGCCCGCAGCGGTCGCGTCGGCCCTGCTCGGGCACAACGACGCCTATCATGCCGGTCAGACGCTCCAGTGACAACTGGCCCCGCATTCCTCTGACAATTTCCGCAGTGCTGGCGCTCTTTATAAGCAAAAGCGGCCCGGTTTTCAATCCCGTTGATCAAGAAACCGTTACCACGTCCTGATCGGCGTCATTCCATCGTCACCCTGTAAGAGTTACCAGTTACAGCCCCCTCGTGCGGCGCGATGTAATGCGCACATACAAAAGCACAAATCCGAGGACACCATGCGGACCTTCGTTCACGAGGAAGGGCGGTTGCCACACGAACTTGCAGCGGATCTCGGGCGCTATCGGCGCCGTGTGTTCGTCGAACAGCTCGGTTGGGCGCTCCCGTCGGCGAACGAAAGCTTCGAGCGCGACCAGTTCGATCGCGACGATACCGTCTATGTGTTCGCGCGAAACGCCGGCGGCGACATGTGCGGATGTGCGCGCCTGCTGCCGACGACGCGCCCGTATCTGCTGAAGTCGCTGTTCGCCGACCTGATCGCCGAAGACATGCCGCTGCCGCAATCGGCCGCAGTCTGGGAGCTGTCCCGGTTCGCGGCGACCGACGACGAAGGCGGGCCGGGCAACGCCGAATGGGCCGTGCGCCCGATGCTCGCGGCCGTCGTCGAGTGCGCGGCGCAGCTCGGCGCACGGCAGTTGATCGGCGTGACGTTCGCGAGCATGGAGCGGCTGTTCCGCCGGATCGGCATACACGCGCACCGCGCAGGCCCGCCGAAGCAGGTAGATGGGCGTCTGGTGGTCGCGTGCTGGATCGACATCGATCCGCAAACGTTTGCCGCGCTAGGAATCGAGCCGGGGCAGGCCGCCCGGCAAGCCATCGCCGCCTGACCCGGAACGCGCGTTCCTGTCCGGGCGGCATCGTAACGAAGGAGAATCAACGTGGACCAGTCTCAGGTCTTTCGCGCGATGATGCCCGGGTTGACGAGCGCCGGCGGCGCCCGCATCGCGGTCGCCTACCCGTCGTTTCCACGGCCGCTGCCGCTCGTGCGGCTCGACCGGCGCGGCCTCGTGTTCCGTGCCCCCGGCGCGGCGCCGCTGGTCTGCGGGCTGCCGCGTGCGGCGACGTTGCTGGTCGCGGACGAACCGCTCTGCTCGCTGCGCCTCGTGATCCGCGACATCGCCCCGGCCGGCGAAGGCCGGCATGACCTGACGATGCAGCCGTCCGGCGCCGCCGGTGACGAATTGCTGTGGCATGCGCTGCGCGATCGCGAGCCCTACCGCCGGCTTCAGCATCCGCTCGCCCCTGTCGACACGTCCATCGCCACCGACGGCGAATCGCACGCACCGGCCGGTGAAGCCGGGCCGCGTCCGTCGCGCAGCGCGGCCTTCCGGCTGCCGTGCCACAGCGACGCGCTGTTCTTTGCCGACTGGCTCGAATATCACTTCGACGAATTGCGCGCGCTGTCGCAACAGCACGGGCCACAACTGCAGCTCAACCAGCTCGAGCGACAGGTCGCCGACGACGAGGTCGGCGTGCGCTTCGTCTACGACATCGACGGGCATGCGACACGCCACGCGCTGACCGACTGCGCACGCGAGGCCTGTGCATGGATCGAGACGGAGATGCGCGACAAGTTCGCGCTGCCGGTCGCGCAGGAGCGATTCAGCGCGTTTGCGGCGCATGCGCGGGCCAGCGGCATGTGAACGCGGCACAACAGGAAGTTGTATCGATACAACTAGGGCTTGCCATGCCTCGGGTTTTCCCTTAAATTCACGTCTGTCTCCTCCATGTCTCCAAACATGGATTCAGCCCGCTCAATGTAGCGGGCTTTTTCTTGCCTGCTCGAATTGCGGGGCCATACCACCGCCCTCCTTCATCGATTGCCTGCCCGGGCATTCCGACGCGCCACAATCCGGATCGATTATCATCGGCGGGTCTGCCACGTTCCCCCGAGGCCATCTTGCACGCCCATCTGCGCATTGCCCGCCCGGTCAGCAACCTCGCCCGAACCGAGCGCATGTATCGCAACGCTCTCGACCTGTCCGTTCTCGCACGCTTTGAGGATCACGACGGCTTTTCCGGCGTGATGCTCGGACGCGACGGCCTCGACTATCACTTCGAATTCACGCACTGCCCCGACCATCCGATCGCGCCGTCGCCGACGCCGGAAGACCTGATCGTGTTCTACCTGCCCGATCGGCCGGAATGGGAAGCCGCCTGCGCGCGCGCCACGGCGCACGGCTTCATGCCCGTGACGTCGTTCAATCCGTACTGGGAAATATCCGGCCAGACCTTCGAGGATGCCGACGGCTACCGGATCGTGCTGCAGAACGGTACGTGGCGCTGACGAGCGAATCCGCGTGAGTCGTTACGCGCCGGCCAGGCCGGCGGCGCGGGCGGCATACACGACGTGCCGACGCAGCGCGTGCCCTTCCGGCAACGCAGGATGGTCGAAATCGCGCGCGGGCTGATGGTGCATGCCGAGCCGCTGCATCACGTGCTGCGATCGTAGATTAGTGTCGGCGGTCCACGCGAGAATCTCGCCGAGCCCGATCCGCTCGAACCCGTCGGCCAACGCGGCGGCAGCCGCTTCGGCGACGTAGCCATGTCCCCATGCGTGGCGAGCCTGCCGCCACATGATCTCGACGCACGGCGCCATCGGGTGCGTTGCGCGCACCTCGTGCGACAGGCCGCACACCCCGATCAACATCCCGTCGGCGCGGCGCTCGACCGCCCACGGGCCGAAGCCGTACGCATCGAAATGCGCGTCGAAGCGCGCGATGACGTCGCTCGCCTCGTCAACGGACATCGGGCCGCGCGCGAGCCACGCGGTCACGTCCGGATCCGCATGCAGCGCCGACAGCGCACCCGCATCCACCGGCTGCCAGCGACGCAGCGTCAGACGCGCGGTTTCGATTTTCGACGGTGTGGACATGGGGAACAGGATCGTTCAGGCGGCGTGACGCGAGTGTCGTCACCAACCCGAAGGCAGAGAGGACGAAGGGGGAAATCGTGATCGTCGCGTCCGCCGGCGACGATCACGGGAACAGATGACGAGAAACGGGCACCGGCGCGCCCGCGGGGATTACTCGTTTTCTTCGAAGTAATGCCCGAACTTCGTCTGCTTCGTGCGGATATAACGCTCGTTTTCCTCGCGCACGGGCACCGCAAGCGCCACGCGTTCGCAGACGGGAATGCCGTGCTTCGCGAGCGTGTCGAACTTCGCCGGGTTGTTGCTCATCAGCCGCACCGACGTCACGCCGAGGATCCGGAGGATCGCGGCGGCCGAGTCGTATTCGCGGGCATCGTCGGGCAGGCCGAGGTCGAGGTTTGCCTCGACGGTGTCGCGCCCCTGCTCCTGCAGCGCGTACGCGCGAATCTTGTTGCTCAGGCCGATCCCGCGCCCTTCATGCCCGCGCAGATACAGCAGCACGCCGCGGTCTTCGGCCGCGATGTAGCGCAACGCAAGATCGAGTTGCTCGCCGCAGTCGCAGCGGTACGAGCCGAACACGTCGCCGGTCAGGCATTCGGAATGCAGCCGCGTCAGCACGGACTGCTCGCCGGCGACGTCACCCATCACGAGCGCGAGATGTTCGGCATCGCTGCCCGATACGCGGAAAGCGTACGACTTGAACGTACCGTAGCGTGTGGGCAGCGACGCGGTGGCGACGAGCATCACGCACTCGTCGGCCTGGCCATTGCCCGGCGTGGGCGATTGTGGACGCGAAGACATCATGAATTCAATCGAAACGTTCAGGAATGTAGGAGTTGTGTGGATAGTGCGTGACGGGAGTTTACCGCTAATCTGGAATCGTCACGCGACTGCCGCCACCTGCGCGGCTATACTGGGCTCATCGGGTGACACGCATCACGCCCTGCCTGCCCTGCATCGACCTGCACACGGAGAAAGCGAATGAGCACGACTGTCGCGCAGATTCTCAAGGCCAAGCCGGATTCGGGCCGCACCATCTATACCGTCACGAAGACCGATCTCGTCTACGACGCCATCAAGCTGATGGCGGAAAAGGGCATCGGCGCGCTGCTGGTCGTGGACGGCGACGACATCGCGGGCATCGTCACCGAGCGCGATTACGCGCGCAAGATCGTCCTGCAGGATCGCTCGTCGAAAGCCACCCGCGTCGAGGAAATCATGACGGCGAAGGTGCGCTACGTCGAACCGTCGCAATCCACCGACGAGTGCATGGCGCTGATGACCGAACACCGGATGCGCCACCTGCCCGTCCTCGACGGCGGCAAGCTGGTCGGCCTCATCTCGATCGGCGACCTCGTCAAGAGCGTGATTGCCGATCAGCAGTTCACGATCAGCCAGCTCGAACACTATATCCACGGTACGCCTGCGGTTACGTCCGCCTGACCCGCCCCAGCAAAAAAGGCCCAAACGCGTGAGCGTCTGGGCGGAAAGCCGCCGGAATGCGGCGACGGAGGTTCTGCTCCTGCGGGCGAATGACGCGCGCAACTGGCGCGCGTCTCGTCGATTAAGCGGTGCGCTCGGGCAGACCCGGCGGTGTTCAGTTCCCGAAGTAGACCGAGTTCACGGGGTTCGGTGCTTCACGCGTCATGCGGCGGCCGGCTTGCCCGGCACCCGTTGCCACGGCACCGTAGCCGCTCGTATCGGCTTGCGCGAGCATCGGCTGGTTCGGTTGAATGCGTTGTTCGGCGGCCTGGATGTTGTCCGGATACTGCGAATCGCTCGCCAGCGGCTTGTAGCCGTTCTGTTCGAGTTGCACGAGCTCGGCCTTGACCTGGTCGCGGGTCAAACCCTGCTCGGACTGTGCAAACGATGCGATCGGGGCGGCAAGGACGGATGCGGCGATGGCTGCGTAGATGATCGACTTCATGATTTACCTCCGGAATATGTTCTCTTATGACGTCGCCTCGGCAGGACTGTCTGAAGCGATTGAATGCAGTGTAGTTCTCGCATCTCCAAGGGGAAACCCTTAGTTTGAACATACAGCGTTGCGATTTCGACAAAAATAGACGACATTTTTCGGGCGATATCGCGACAACTTGCTTCAGCAGCACAACAATAGCTGACGAACTGCCGACGGCCAGATCACATATTCCGAAGGTTGTGTTGTAGAATCGTAAGGTTCTATTCGTCAATCGATCTTCCATCCACCATGTACGCGCTCACGCCCCTTTCGGTTTCGCCGTCCGGCCCGGCCGGCGTGCGCGCGCGCGCCGGTCATCCGGCGCATCCCCTCGCTCGACGCACGGCCCAAGCGCCGCTCGCCCCTGCCCGGCGCCTGATCTGACGGCTCGGTCTCCTCCCGGAGCCAGGTCAGACAGGCTCCGGGCGATCCTCATAGGCACGCCACGCCTGCCCCTGCCGATCATTTGGAGAACAGCCATGAAACAACGCCTTTACCAGTTGACCGAACTCGACGTTGCTCGCCTCGAGAAGCACGCCGAACACAACCCGCGCTTCCAGACGATGCTCGATACGCTGCTCGAGCGCGCCGACATCGTCCAGCCCGATGCCATCAAGGCGAACGTCGTCACGATGAATTCGCAAATCACGCTGCTTGACGAAGCGTCCCAGGAACAGGCCACCTGGACGATTGTTTATCCGGATGCCGCCAATCTCGAACTGGGCCGCCTGAACGTCTTCTCGCCCGTCGGTATGGCACTGTTGGGCACCCAGCGCGGCCAGATGGTCAAGGTGATGCAGCCGAGCGGCGCCGAAAAGCTGATGAAGGTCGCCGCGATCGTGTTCCAGCCGGAAGCCAACGGCGAATACACGCGCTGAGCCATCTGCGGCGGGTATCGCCCCGCAACGACGCACAACGAGAAAAGCGAGGCACACGCCTCGCTTTTTTGCACCCGGAGGATGCGAATCGCCGACACCTCGTTCCACAGACGAAAAAAAAGGCGCCCGAAGGCGCCTTTTTCGATACTGCGAAGCGGGTTACCCCGCCGTCACGCTTAGAAGCGGTGACGCAGACCAACCGTTGCTGCGGTTTGGTTGATCGACGAGCTCGAAGCCGTCGTGTTGTCGCCGTTGTAGATGCCCGTGCCGACGATGTTGTTGCCCTTCGCGCCACGCTGGTACACAGCTTGTGCGTAGACGTCGGTGCGCTTCGACAGAGCGTAGTCAGCTTGAACGCCGAACTGGTTCCAGTGCGAGCTGCCGTTGTTGACCTTCGCGTTCGTGTACGTGTAAGCAGCACCCAGGCCGAGAGCCGGCGTCAGGTTGTACTTTGCGTTGACTTCGTAGTTGTCAGCGCGCAGCGTGCCAACACCGTTAGCCTGGTTGTCGATACGCGATTGCGTCCATGCAGCACCGACTTGTGCCGGGCCGAATGCGTAACCAGCAGCAGCGCCGTACGTACGGACACGGCCTTGTGCGTTGATCGACGATGCGCCGCTCGTGTTCGTACCGTCACCCAGGTTCGCTTGCGAGTAAGCTGCTGCCAGCTTCAGGCCTTGGAACTGGTATGCAGCACCCGCGCTGTATGCACGGTTGTTGCCGAAGTTCGTGTTGTTCGAGAACGAGTACGTGCCGCCGAATTGCAGGCCAGCGTAGTTAGCGCTCGTGTACTTGATCGAGTTGTTCAGCGCGACGTCGCCGTTCGTGCTCAGACGATCGTTGTTGATCGGGTGCGCGAAGTACGTGCCGCCCCACGAGCCCGTTGCCGTCAGCGGCGCCAGGTAGTCTTGCGTTGCGTCGTATTGCTTACCCAGCGTAACCGTGCCGTACTGGCTCGACAGGCCAACGAAAGCCTGGCGGTTGAACATGCCGCCGTTGTTGCCCAGCTTGCCGTTACCGATGTTGAAACCGCTTTCCAACGTGAAGATTGCCTTCAGGCCGCCACCGAGGTCTTCCGAACCACGCAGACCGAAACGGCTTTGGTCAACGCCCGAGCCCATCGACCACAGCGACTTGCCGCCGACGTTGCTTTGGTAGGTGATGCCTGCGTCCAGCACGCCGTACAGCGTGACGCTGCTTTGCGCGTGAGCGACGGTTGCGAACGATGCTGCAGCTGCTGCAACGATCAGAGTCTTGTTCATTCGTGGAGCTCCCTTCTAAAAAGAGGCAGGTCTCGCGACCTTGTTCATAAACGGTCTGCAACCGCCCGGGAGCGCCATCGATCCTGCTGGCCGCGCCCGGATAGTTGCCCGTTTGGGAACCGTGAGTTTAGGGGTGTACCCTAGGGGAGCGATCCGCAAATAAAGAAATAAGCTTTTCCAGAACTAGAAATAATGAAAGTGGGGCCGAGTTATAAGTATTTGTTTTGACGTTTGTTTTTGACTTCTTGACGGGGGCTTTTTGGAGGCTTCCATCGCACCATTCTTTCATGTCATCGTCTTGACGGTTGCATAGAAACAACAAACGGATTCGGCGCGGCACCCCGGAATAGGTAAATTTTACCCGATTCGATCTCGAATTTCGGGCTCCGAGCGCCTAAAACACATCCGTCAGCCGGTAAACAGGACGCGACGTTCGTGCAGCGCGGGCAACATCCATCGTCAGCCGCAGAAAAACAGCGAGACCGGCCTCCGCCCGCTGGCGGTTCGCCCGCCTGCCGTGACACACGGTAACAGCCTTGACCGTACGCGTAACCCGCCCGGCGGACTGGCAGGCTAATGTAAGGCAGCCTCGAATACTGAACAGGACACGCCATGAATCGACGCTCCTTGTTGCGCGCCATCGGATTGACCGCCGCCTTCGTCGGCACCGGCGGCTGGCTCCGTGCCGCTTCGGCCCAGCCCGTGCCGCCCCCGCCGCCCGGATATCGGCCGCCCGGCCCGAACCGCGTGCCCGGCAGGCCGCCCTATGCGGACCGCCCGGGCTTCGCGCCGCCGGCCGCGAGACACGATCGCCGCCCGCCGCCGCCGCGGCCGCACGGCTATATATGGACGGACGGTTACTGGCGCTGGCAGCGAGGCCGCTATATATGGGTGCCGGGCCGCTGGGTCGCACGGCGCCCCGGGCGTCGATGGGTGCCCGGCTACTGGCGCCGCCAGGGACAGGTGTGGATCTACGTCGACGGCACGTGGCGATAGGCAGGCGCGCGGCACCCCGCACTCGGCCGATGGCAGCCCCGGAACCAGGCGGCGCGACGAACCCGCGCCATTCAGCCTCGACATCATGATGCCCGGCAGGCGCCCCCGCGCGCCCTGCCCCACCTCGCCCCGACGCATGCGCCCAGGCGTCCATCGGATCAGGCACCCTCGGCAATCGATATGCCCGCCGGTCTGCGGTACGCCATCCCGGTTCGGCCAGCCCCTGCCGCACCTCTCATGCGCCATGCAGCGAAAGACCGCCATTGCAATCGCCCCGGCGCGTACTCCGCAAGCGGGGCACCGCCAGTGCATTCCCGCATTCGGGACGAACGGAGCACATTGAAACTTCGGCGATGCCTGTCGCCCCGTCGAGATCATTCGGATAACGAAATCACATGCGGCAATGCACATGCAATCGCAGCATGCCTCGTCGCATCGCACTCGATTCGCCGCACACCGTCCATCGACAAAACAGCGCGTACGCCCTGCTCAGCGCCCGCCGCCGTCCAGCTCCCGTGCACGGCGCCGCGCGGCGCAGATCGCGCGATGATGTTCGTCCGCCCACTGGATCATCGCCTGCATCGGCGTCAGGAACGACCGCCCGAGGTCGGTCAGCGCATATTCGACGCGCGGCGGCACTTCGGCGAACAGCGTGCGGCTGACGAAGCCGTCCTGCTCGAGCCGCTTGAGCGTGCGTGACAGCATCTGCTTCGACACATCGCCGATCGCGCGGGCGAGTTCGTTGAAACGCATCGTCCCGCCGGACAGCGCTTCGAGCACGAGCAGGCTCCACTGGTCGCCGATGCGGTCGAGCACATCGCGGATCGGGCAGGGCTGATCGAGTTCGACGGTTTCGTCGGCGGGCGGGAACGGCATGACGGGATTCTCTTTCAAGGGCAACGCATGGTCAGCGCGGTGTGACCTGTTCACACCGCGCTGACTTCTTGTGACGGGTTCGCGGCAACTGTACCATTCGAGCGGCCCGGCAGCCGCGCGGATTCGGCAGTTCAACGAAGCATGACGACGACGCGCCCACTCCGTATCTCGACGATACGAACCGGGCGGCGAATCCCTCGCGTCGACAACGCCCGTGCATCTGCCATCCTGCCCCGTCGTCCGCCGATCGTCATCGCCGGCTCGACCCGCCGTCGCTCATCGCGCGCCAACCCACGCTTCGTCAGACAAGGAACCCGCTACATGTCATCGCTCCGCTCCCCCGTTCGCACCGTTGCCGCGCTCGTCCTGCTGGCCGCGTCGACGGCCGCGCTGGCCGCCGGCCCGGCCACGCGCAACCTGGCCGCCGAGGAAGCCAACCGCCAGCTCGTGCTGACGTTCTACGACCGCTTCTTCAACAAGCACGAAGCGGTCGAGGCCGCCGCCGTCGTCGCGGACGACTACAAACAGCACAACCCGCACGTACCGGACGGCAAGAAGCCGTTCGTGTCGTACTTCGTCGGCGCCTTCCAGAAGAACCCGGCGTCGCGCGCGCGCATCGTGCGCAGCGCAACCGACGGCGACCTCGTCTACCTGCACGTGCACGCGACCGAGCGCCCGGGCGACCGCGGCGAGGCCGTCGTCGACATCTTCCGCGTGAAGGACGGCAAGATCGTCGAACACTGGGACGTGATCCAGCCGGTACCCGAAACGTCCGCGAACGCGAACACGATGTTCTGACGCGCGGGGCCGCCACGCGGCGCGCAACGATGCGCGCCGCCCGTCGACGGACGATCGGCCGCCCGCCGGGCAAGCGCGAATGCCTCGCGGCGGCGAAGTCTCCTACAATCGAGCTTCGCCGCCGCGCCGGCCTCCGTCCCGCATGACCGCACCGCCGGCCGCCGCGCCGCCGGCTCGCCGTCGCACGCGAAACACGGCCGGCACGGGCGGCCGTTCGCGAAGACGGTGTCAACGATGAGCCCCGCCCATATTTCCCTCAGCAATGCCGGCGACCTGGTCGCCAGCCTCGGCAGTCCGCAGTTTCCCGCCCGGCTTTGGGCCTGGCTGCGCGAAACCGTCGATCCGCAGTCCCATTACAGCGTCGCGACGCGCTACCGGCGTGACGCGCCGTCGCAGTCGGTCGACAGCGTCGACGTGCTGTTCTTCGCCGGCGGCGACGATCCCGACGGCACGCGCCACGCACTCGATCTGTATACACAGGGCGACTGGCGCAACGACACGCTGCTCCCGCACATCGAGCGCACCACCGATTCGCAGCTCGTGTTCTCGTGCAACGAGGACGTCGACACGGCAACCGAATACGGCCGCCAGTTCGCGCTCGGCGAACTCGGCGAAGACTGCACGCTGCTCGGCAGCGAGCGCGACTATGTCTATGCGTTCTCGCTGTTCCGCCGGCGCGGCCAGCCGTCCTATACGCTGGCCGAACTGGCGCTGCTGCGGCAGCTCGGCGATTTCGTGCTGCCGCTGCTGATCCAGCACGCGCGGCTCGCCCGCCTGACGCCCCGCTCGGACGACGGCGCGTTGCTGCAGCGGTTCGAACAGCGCCTGTCGGCCAGCGGCGCCACGCTGTCGCAGCGCGAACGGCTCGTGTGCCGCGCGGTGCTGCAAGGCCGGCCCGTCCCCCGGATCGCCGACACGCTCGCACTCAAGCCGAGCAGCGTGCGCACCTATCTCGGGCGCGCGCTCGCGAAACTCGGCGTGGCGAACCGGGCCGGGCTGTTCGCGTGGTGCGTGACCGAAGAAGAACCGCCGGCAGACCGCGGGCGCTAGACGACGCCTCCGCATCCCGGCCACACCCGCCGCCCCCGCCGGCTTTGTCGCAGGTTGTCCTAAAAACGATGACAGACAGCCGGCCGCCCCGCTCCTAGTATCTGACTCACCCGACGACGGGAACGCGTCGGATGCCACGGAGACACCGAATGCCGAATACCGGATGGACGCCGGCCCGCACGGCCGCGCGCGCGTCGCCCATCGATCCGCCGCTTCAGGCCCGGCGGCGGGATCGGCATTACGCCCCGGCCGCGGCCGGCCTTCACCGCGACGCATCGCGGCGCCTGCCGCGCAGCACCGGCACATAGCCGCCCCCATCCCATTCCAACCCGACCGGGTTCACGCGACCGGACGAGCCCCTCGGCCCGCCCGCCGGACACGTGCGCCCGTCGATCAGCCCCCATCCGGAGGAGACACATGCAATACGCCGACACCGCCTACCTGAACGGCCTGCTTTACACCGGCGACGCGCAGCGCCGCTTCGCGCAGGCGCTCGCCACCCGGGACGGCAAGATCGTCGCGGTCGGCCGCGACGACGATATCCGTCCGCTCATCGGCCCCGCGACGCGCACCGTCGACCTGGCCGGCAGGCTGATGCTGCCGGGCCTCGTCGACGGCCACGTGCACCCGCTCGAAGGCCACCAGATCCTCGGCGACTTCGACCTGTCCGGCATCAACGATCCCGACACGATCCTGCAGCGCATCCGCGCCTGCGCCGATGCGACGCCGAACGAGCCGTGGGTCTATCTCGGCGGCGCCAACCTGGCCGCATTCGGCGCGTATCCGACCCGCGAACTGCTCGACCGGATCGTGCCCGACCGGCCGCTGCTCGTGGTCGGCTTCGACGTGCACAGCGGCTGCCTCAACACGAAGGGCCTCGAAGCGGCCGGCATCCACGCCGACACGCCCGACCCGGCCGGCGGCGTTTACGAACGCGACGCGTCCGGCGCGCCGAACGGTGTCGTACACGAAGCGGCGTTCTATCGCGTCTGCCCGCTCATTCCGCAACTGAGCCCGGCCGGCTACCCGAAGTCGCTCGCGAAAGCGCACGCGATGGCGCACGGCTACGGCATCACCGGCTGGTTCGACGCACGCGTCGAGGAGGCCGAACTCAAGGCGTATGCCGACGCGCAGCGCGCGGGCACGCTGAAGGTGTACATGAGCGCGGGCCTCTATGCGAACCCGCGCCGCGATCCGCGCGAGCAGATCGAGCGCTTCGCCGCCTGGCGTCGCGCGTACGAATGCGACAACCTGCGCCTGCATACAGTGAAAATCTTCGTCGACGGCGTGCCCGAATCGAAAACCGCCGCGCTGCTCGAGCCGTACGCCGGCACCGACGACTGCGGCCTCGCGCTGTGGAGCCAGGACGCGCTGAACGAGATCTGCCTGCTCGCCGATTCCGCCGGCTTCGACCTGCACTTCCACACGCTCGCCGACCGCGCGGTGCGCATGACGCTCGACGCGCTCGAATATGTCCGGATCCGCAACGGCATGCGCGACCGCCGCGCGCAGCTCGCGCACCTGCAGCTCGTCGATCCGGCCGACATGAGCCGCTTCAACCGGCTCGGCGCGATCGCCAGCGTGCAGACGCTGTGGACGGCCGCGCGCGAAGAGCAGCAGCAGCTCTATCGCGACCTGCTCGGCGCCGAACGCACCGCGCGCAACTATCCGTTCCGCAGCCTGCGCAACGCCGGCGCGATGCTCGCGGCCGGCTCCGACTGGTCGGTCAGCACGATGGACCCGATGCAGATCATCCAGACGGGCGTCACGCACCTGCTGATCGACCAGCCCGACAGCCCGCCGTGGAATCCGCACGAACGCCTCGACCTGCTCACGATGCTCGAGGCCTATACGGTGAACACCGCGTATGCGCTGCGCTTCGACGACTGCACGGGTTCGCTCGAGGCGGGCAAGGACGCGAGCTTCGCGATCCTCGATCGCAATCCGTTCGCCCATCCCGTCGAGACGTTCGCGCAAACCCGCGTGATCGAGACGTGCTTCCGCGGCGAAGTCGTGTACGCCGCGCCGGGCTGGGCCGACTGAAGCACGAACCCGGCGGCCGTCAGGCGACGCCGAGCGCCAGCACCTGCTCGGTCGTCAGCACGTCGCCGAACGTGTCCGATAGCGCAGCCAGCGTCGCGCGATGGAGGTCGCGGTGCGATACCGTGCCGCCCTCCGCGATGTCGAGGTCGCGCGTCGCGCAGGCATCGTCGACGACGATCACCGCGTAGCCGAGCGGCACCGCATCGCGTGCCGCGCCGGCCACGCAGGCATGCGTCATCAGGCCCGTGACGATCAGCGTGTCGATACCGGCCGCCTTCAGGCGCGCATCGATGTCCGTCGTCGGGAACACGCTCACCGAGGTTTTCTTCACGACCGCGTGATGCGGCGCCGGCTGCAGGCTCGCATGAAAGCGGAAGCCGTCGCTGCCGTCCGCGAAGATCGGGCTGTCGGGCGAATCGACGTGCTGGACGTGAAACACCGGAATGCCCGCGCGATCGGCGAACGCGATCACGCGCTGCGCATTGCCCAGCGCGCGCGGTCCCTCGGGAATCGGCAGCCGGCCGCTGAAGTATTCGTTCTGGAAATCGATCACCAGCAGCGCGGTGCGGGCGGCGGCGATCGATGTCGGCGCGGTCGCGCCCGCCAGGGTACGGATGGTCGGATGTTGCATGGGTCGCTCTCTCGGTTGGCGTATCGAAGGAACGGCGCGCCGGGCCAGCCGGCGCCGCCGGACGCGGCCCGGACGTTCCCCGGCCGCGAGGCGCCAGTGTCGAGC
>NZ_QOBB01000159.1:0-17450 GCF_024704855.1 Burkholderia sp. HAN2018
GGCCGAGGCCGCGCCGCTGTTCGGCCCGGCCGGCGCGGGCAGCGCGCCGTAAGCGCGCGGCGCCGGCCGATACACGAGTTTCATGCATTCGACGACACGCGAACCGGATAGAGGTTTGCGAAACGACAAAAAACGTAACGGAGCCCGAAAACCTGATATGTACGCGGCCAAATAGGTGAAAATAGCGGCCGCTGCGCGCTTTCGGGGCGCGTGCAGTTTCAAACCGGCCGGCAATTCGATTGCCGGCCCTTGTCAACTGATTATCGAAAGGTTCTGACTCCATGAAGAAACTCCTGATCGCTACCGCCATCGGCGCCTTGTCCGCCACGATGCTGGTGTCGGCTCCGAGCGCGTTTGCCCAGGGTACGACCACCACGACCGCGAAGAAGGCAACGGCCAAGCGCCCGGCGCCGGCCAAGCGCATCATCCCGCGCAGCAAGAAGGCACAGGCACGCGCCGCAGCCAAGGTCGATCCGGTACCGGACGGCGCGGTCAAGTGGTCCTGCAAGGAAGGTCTGTCGTTCGACCTCGCCGGCGACATGAAGCGCGACCAGGTGGTCACGGTTCACTGGGCGAAGAAGAACTACAAGCTGCCGCGTCAGGCCACGACGACGGGCGCGGACACGTTCTACGATCCGGCAGCAGGCTTCAAGCTGATCGTGATCCCGACCAAGGCGATGCTGTTCTCCGACGCAAACGGCGGCGAGCGCCTCGCGGACGAATGCGTGACGCCGGAAATGGCACAAGGCACGCCGGCACCGACGCAGTCGAACGAGCTGAAGCCGGTAACGAACTAAGCGCGTTCCCATCGGCCCCTCGATGTCCGCCCCGGTCTCCAACGTCCGCCCTGCTCCGGATACGGTACTCGTCGATATCGTCGACTACGTGCTGAATACCGGCATCGACAGCGCGCTCGCGCTGGAGACGGCGCGTCATTGCCTGATCGACACGCTCGGATGCGGACTCGAGGCGCTGTCCTACCCTGCCTGCACCAAGCTGCTCGGCCCCGTCGTGCCCGGCACGATCGTGCCGAACGGCGCGAAGGTGCCCGGCACGTCCTTCCAGCTCGATCCCGTCCAGGCCGCGTTCGGCATCGGCGCGATGATCCGCTGGCTGGACTTCAACGACACCTGGCTCGCCGCCGAATGGGGCCATCCGTCCGACAATCTCGGCGGCATCCTGGCGACGGCCGACTGGCTCTCCCGCACGGCCGTCGCGGCCGGCAGGAAGCCGCTCACGATGCGCGACGTGCTGGTCGCGATGATCCAGGCCCACGAGATCCAGGGCTGCCTCGCACTCGAGAATTCGTTCAATGCGGTCGGGCTCGACCACGTGCTGCTCGTGAAAGTCGCATCGACGGCCGTCGTCGGCCGGCTGCTCGGGCTCACGCGCGACGAGCTGATCAACGCGGTGTCCAACGCGTTCGTCGACGGCCAGGCGCTGCGCACCTACCGCCACGCGCCGAACACGGGCTCGCGCAAATCATGGGCGGCCGGCGACGCGACCTCCCGCGCGGTGCGCCTCGCGCTGATCGCGAAAACGGGTGAAATGGGCTACCCGTCGGCACTCACCGCAAAGACCTGGGGCTTCTACGACGTGCTGTTCGACGGCAAGCCGTTCCGCTTCCAGCGCCCGTACGGCACGTACGTGATGGAAAACGTGCTGTTCAAGATCGCGTTCCCTGCCGAGTTCCACGCGCAGACGGCCGCCGAGGCCGCGCTGCAGCTGCATGCGCAGCTCGCCGCCGCGGGCCGCACGACCGACGACATCAGCCGGATCACGATCCGCACGCATGCGGCCGCGATCCGCATCATCGACAAGCAGGGCCCGCTCGCCAATCCGGCCGACCGCGACCACTGCATCCAGTACATGGTCGCCGTGCCGCTGCTGTTCGGCCGGCTGACCGCAGCCGATTACGAAGACGCGGCCGCCGCCGATCTCCGCATCGACGCGCTGCGCGCGAAAACGGTGTGCGTCGAGGATCCGCAGTTCACAAAGGATTACCACGACCCGGACAAGCGCTCGATCGCGAACGCACTGACGATCGAGTTCACGGACGGGTCGAAACTTGCCGAGGTGGCGGTCGAATACCCGCTCGGCCATCGGCGGCGGCGTGCGGAAGGCATCCCGCTCCTGGTCGAGAAGTTCAGGACCAACCTTGCCCGCCGCTTCCCGGCAAAGCAGCAACAAGCGATTCTCGACGTGTCGCTGGACCAGGCAAAGCTCGAAGCGATGCCGGTCGATGAGTACGTCGACTTGTATGTGATATAGCCGTCAGATACAGGACTATTTGTTTCCTAGCCTTAAACCCAGGAAAATCACCATGGCCCACAATCTCCACAAGACCCTCAAGGAATTCGACAGCGGTTCCGGCAAAGGCAAGTTCTACTCGCTGCCGCAGCTCGGCAAGGAACTGAAGACGAAGATCGAACGCCTGCCGGTGTCGATCCGTATCGTGCTCGAGTCCGTGCTGCGCAACTACGACGGCAAGAAGATCACCGAAGAGCACATCGAGCAGCTCGCGAACTGGAAGCCGACCGCGAAGCGCGTCGACGAGATTCCGTTCGTGGTGTCGCGCGTCGTGCTGCAGGACTTCACGGGTGTGCCGCTGCTCGCCGACATCGCGGCCATGCGCGGCGTCGCGGAGCGTACGGGCAAGAACCCGAAGAAGATCGAGCCGCTGGTTCCGGTCGACCTCGTCGTCGACCACTCGGTCCAGATCGACTACTTCCGCCAGAAGGACGCGCTCGACCTGAACATGAAACTGGAATTCCAGCGCAACAACGAGCGCTACCAGTTCATGAAGTGGGGCATGCAGGCATTCGACACGTTCAAGGTCGTGCCGCCGGGCGTCGGCATCGTCCACCAGGTGAACCTCGAATACCTCGCGCGCGGCGTCCACAAGAAGGCGGACGGCGGCGACACCGTGTACTACCCGGACACCCTCGTCGGCACGGACAGCCACACGACGATGATCAACGGCATCGGCGTGGTCGGCTGGGGCGTGGGCGGCATCGAGGCGGAAGCCGGCATGCTCGGCCAGCCGGTGTACTTCCTGACGCCGGACGTCGTCGGCGTCGAGCTGAAGGGCAAGCTGCGCGAAGGCGTGACGGCCACCGACCTGGTGCTGACGATCACCGAAATGCTGCGCAAGGAGAAGGTTGTCGGCAAGTTCGTCGAGTTCTTCGGCGAAGGCACGAAGTCGCTGTCGCTGCCGGATCGCGCGACGATCGGCAACATGGCGCCGGAATACGGCGCGACGATGGGCTTCTTCCCGGTCGACGAAAAGACGATCGACTACTTCGAAGGCACGGGTCGCACGAAGGCGGAAATCGCCGCGTTCGAAAACTACTTCAAGGCGCAGAAGCTGTTCGGGATCCCGAAGGCCGGCGACATCGACTACACGAAGGTCGTGACGCTGGATCTGACGACGGTCGCCCCGTCGCTGGCCGGCCCGAAGCGCCCGCAGGACCGCATCGAGATCGGCAACGTCAAGTCGACGTTCACCGACCTGTTCTCGAAGCCGGTCGCGGAAAACGGTTTCGCGAAGAAGGCGGACGACCTGGGCACGCAGTACACGACGAGCAACGGCGTCGACGTGAAGAACGGCGACATCCTGATCGCCGCGATCACGTCGTGCACGAACACGTCGAACCCGAGCGTGCTGCTGGCCGCCGGCCTGCTCGCGAAGAAGGCGGTCGAGGCCGGCCTCACGGTCGATCCGAAGATCAAGACCTCGCTCGCGCCGGGATCGCGCATCGTCACCGAGTACCTGACGAAGACGGGCCTGCTGCCCTACCTGTCGAAGCTCGGTTTCGAAGTCGCGGCGTATGGCTGCACGACCTGTATCGGCAACGCGGGCGACCTGACGCCGGAGCTGAACGAAGCGATCACGAAGAACGACATCGTCGCGGCAGCCGTGCTGTCGGGCAACCGTAACTTCGAAGCGCGTATCCACCCGAACATCCGCGCGAACTTCCTCGCGTCGCCGCCGCTCGTCGTCGCGTACGCGATCGCCGGCAACATCACGCGCGACCTGATGACCGAGCCGGTCGGCAAGGGCAAGGGCGGCCGCGACATCTACCTCGGCGACATCTGGCCGACGAGCGACGAAATCCACGCGCTGCTCAAGTTCGCGCTCGATCCGAAGAAGTTCGAGGACAACTACTCGAAGCTGACCAAGAAGGGCGACCTCTGGAGCAAGATCGAGGGCGAATCGGGCCAGGTCTACGACTGGCCGAAGTCGACCTACATCGCCGAGCCGCCGTTCTTCGGCAACGACTTCTCGATGGAACCGGCTGCATCGATCCCGACGGTCAAGGGCGCGCGCGCACTGGGCATCTTCGGTGACTCGGTCACGACCGACCACATCAGCCCGGCAGGCTCGATCAAGGAAGACTCGCCGGCGGGCAAGTGGCTGAAGGAAAACGGCGTGCAGAAGGCCGACTTCAACAGCTACGGCTCGCGCCGCGGCAACCACGACGTGATGATGCGCGGTACGTTCGCGAACGTCCGGATCAAGAACCTGATGATCCCGGCGAAGGCGGACGGCACGCGCGTCGAAGGCGGCCTGACGATCCACCAGCCGAGCGGCGAACAGCAGTCGATCTACGACGCCGCGATGCAGTACGTCGCGGCCGACACGCCGACCGTCGTGTTCGCGGGCGAAGAATACGGCACGGGCTCGTCGCGCGACTGGGCCGCGAAGGGCACGCAGCTGCTCGGCGTGAAGGCCGTGATCGCACGCAGCTTCGAGCGTATCCACCGCTCGAACCTGGTCGGCATGGGCGTGCTGCCGCTGCAGTTCAAGGGCTCGGACAGCGTCCAGTCGCTCGGCATCACCGGCGACGAGACGTTCGACATCGAAGGCCTCGGCGACGACTTCAAGCCTCAGCAGGACGTCACGCTCGTGATCAACCGCAAGAACGGCGAAACGCAGCGCGTGCAGGTCCTGCTGCGCATCGATACGCCGATCGAAGTCGACTACTACAAGCACGGCGGTATCCTGCCGTTCGTGCTGCGCTCGCTGCTCGCAGCGTAAGCGCCCTGCCTTTGCAGGTGCCGCAGCCGCCTTGCGGCGGTTGCGGCCGATTTGGATGCCCGACCTCGTGTCGGGCTTTTTTTTGCCTGCGCGCGTTACGCAATGTTGCCGATTGTCAGGCTCGTCACGCCGCCTTGTCGCCGCGCGCCTTCGCGCCCGCTCCTCGTGTGTTCTTCTTCAAGTGGGTGCGGTTGTATTCGATCGCCGCGCGCACGAGATTCTTCAACGCCCGCTTGTCGAGCCGGTCGCCTTCGAAGAAGTCGATCGCGCGTCGCGCATTGCCGTCGAGGCCGTCGTTGAACAGCTTGTCGGGATCGGGCAACTGCGCGCCGTGCATGAAGGTCAGCTTCACCTTGCCCTTGTGCGCGTTTGCCACCGCGATCATCCCGTCGCACGACCATACGGGGCTGCCCATCCACTTCCATTCCTCGACGATGCCCGCTTGCGCGGCGAGGATCGTCTGGCGCAGGTCGGCGAAGGTCTTGCCGCGCCAGTCGGCGATGCCGGCGATCAGCGCGTCGATGCGCTCCGACGGCGTGAGGTCCGTTGCGTTCATGCGCGGGCCTCCGTGCCTTCGTCGGGACGTGCCAGCGCCTGTTCGAGCGCATCGAGGAACCGCACCCAGCCGTGCTGCGCACCGCGGTACGCCTGCTCCTGGTCCGTGCGGAAGCCGACCTGCTCCATCCGCAGGTGCGTGCCGGCCGGCGTCGGCGTGAGCGTCCACGTGACGACGCTTTCGAGGCCGTACGCGGCCCACGTATAGGACAGCGTGCGCGGCGGCTCGATCGTCAGGACCTTGCAGTCGACCGAGCCCCAGTCGGCGCGGAAGCTGAAGGCGCGGCCCGCGACGGGTTCGAAGTCGCTCTTCATCAGCCACGCCTCGATCAGGTGCGGTTGCGTGAGCGCGCGCCAGATCTTTTCCGGTGGATGAGGCAGTTCCCGGTCGACGACGACGGAGCGCGTTTCGGTGGTGGCCTGGTTCATTACTGGTCCATCCTTTTCAGAAGATCTTCGAGGGCGTCGAACCGGTTCTGCCAGAAACCTGCCATCTGGCTCGTCCAGTCGATCAGCGGGGCCAGCGCTTGCGGCTGCGCGCTGTAGTGCGTCTGCCGGCCTTCGTGACGGTCGTTCACGAGCCCGGCCTGCTTCAGTACGCCGAGATGCTTCGACACGGCCGGCTGCGAGACGCCCGCATGGGCCGTCAGCGCGGCGACCGTCAGCTCGCCGTCCGCGCACAGCCGCTCGAAGAGCGCGCGGCGGGTGGGATCGGCCAGCGTCCGGAAAAGCATGTCGTGATCGGTCTGCATGTCGTTCAAAATCCATAACCCGTTGGTTATGGATTGAAGAATAGCCGCCGGTCGACGCGCGTCAAGGCGGAATTTCACGAACGGCGTCGTGCAATCCGGTGCGGGCCTGCCGCCCACCCATCGGCGCGCGCCTGCGTCCGAATTCGAGCGTTTCCTCTAATCCGCATGTGCGACACGCGATCCGAAAGCCGCCTGCAAGACTGCCCGACGTGCTGTTCCACAGTTCGGGAAACGTTTGCGTTCGACCGGCCCCTTTCTTGTGCACGTGCGAATCCGTTCCTGCCGCATCGCTTCGTTTGACCACATAGTGCGACGCGGCATGCGGCAACGACCGGTCGCGCGCCACGCGTTCACGCGTCGATCCACTCCGCGATCGCGCATGTTCCGACGCCGTGACGAGCGACTCGTGCGTGCGAACGTCGCGCATTGCCGCGCCGTCGTGCCGCGAACCGGTTCCGTTCGCCACGCGCGCGATCGCCTGCGCATACGACGCTGCGCGTGCACGCACACACCCCGATGTCAGAACTGACAGCTATGGAAACTGGCAGCTACCTGAACGGTAGCGACGCCCTACGCTCGTCACCGCTCGCGACCCCACAAGGGTCGAGGGCTCCAGCAACGTCGTCTCTCCTAAAAAGGACTCCCGATGAAAAGGAACGCCTGGTTTGCCCTGCCCCTGCCGTCGCCCCGCCGCCTTGCGTGCGTGGCACCCCTTGTGTTCGCTGCCGCTGCGGCGCATGCGGCGACGGACTGGGTCGATACCCATACGAAGGCCTTTCTGACCGGCCCGCAGTTGATGGCGCGCAGTGCGGCGCCGTCGCTCGAACTCGCGGCCGGCGAAACGACCGACGTCGTCGTCAGCCTGAAGCTGCGCAATGCCGCGCAGCTCAAGCAACTGGCGCGCGACGTGAACCGGCCCGGCAGCGCGCATTACCGCCAGTACCTCACGCACGAGCAGTTCCTCGCCAACTACGCGCCGACCGATGCGCAGGTGAAGTCGGTCGTCGACTATCTGCACAAGAGCGGCTTCGTGAATGTCGAGGTCGCACCGAATCGGTTGCTGGTGTCCGCACACGGCACGGCCGGCACCGTGAAGACCGCATTCAACACGTCGCTCGTGCACTTCGACTACGCGGGCCGCTCGGGCTTCGCCAACACGTCGACCGCGCAGGTGCCGCGCGCGCTCGGCGATGTCGTCGGCTCGGTGCTCGGGCTGCAGAGCGTCGCGCGCGCGCGGCCGCTGCTGCGCATCGGCAACGTGTCGAAGCCGCAGGCGCTCGCGGCCGGCACGGCGACCGGCCACTATCCGAAGGAATTCCCGGGCCTCTACAACGCGACCGGCGTGCCGACCGCAGCCGGTGTCACCGTCGGCATCATCACGATCGGCGGCGTGTCGCAGACGCTGCAGGACCTGAAGCAGTTCACGTCGAGCAACGGTTACGGCACGGTCTCGACGCAGACCGTCAAGACCAACGGCTCCGGCGGCAGCTACACCGACGACCAGGACGGCCAGGGCGAATGGGATCTCGACAGCCAGTCGATCGTCGGCTCGGCCGGCGGCCAGGTCGGCAAGCTCGTGTTCTACATGGCGGACCTCAACGCCAGCGGCAACACGGGGCTCACGCAGGCGTTCAACCGCGCGGTGTCGGACAACACCGCGAAGGTGATCAACGTGTCGCTCGGCTGGTGCGAAACCGACGCAAACGCGGACGGCACGCTCGACGCCGAGGAACAGATCTTCACGACGGCAGCGGCGCAAGGCCAGACCTTCTCGGTGTCGTCGGGGGACGAAGGCGTGTACGAGTGCAACAACCGCGGCTATCCGGACGGCTCGAACTACACGGTATCGTGGCCGGCTTCGTCGCCGCACGTGCTCGCGATCGGCGGCACGACGCTCTACACGACGTCGTCGGGTGCGTTCTCGAACGAGACGGTGTGGAACGAAGGGCTCGACGACAACGGCAAGCTGTGGGCAACGGGCGGCGGCGTCAGCACGATCCTGCCCGCGCCGTCGTGGCAGTCGGGCAGCAACCGCCGGCTGCCGGACGTGTCGTTCGACGCCGCGCAAAGCACCGGCGCGTACATCTACAACTACGGCCAGTTGCAGCAGATCGGCGGCACGAGCCTCGCCGCGCCGATCTTCACGGGCCTCTGGGCACGCCTGCTCGCAGCGAACGGCACGGGCCTCGGCTTCCCGGCCGGCAATTTCTATGCGGACATTCCGTCGCGTCCGTCGCTCGTGCGCTACGACGTGGTGTCGGGGAACAACGGCTATCAGGGGTATGGCTATAACGCCGGCACCGGCTGGGATTACCCGACCGGCTTCGGCAGCCTGAACATCGCGAACCTCAATCAGCTGATCAAGTCGGGCGGGTTCTAAGCGAAGCTTGAAGGCCGGTGCGCGGCGGCAGGTTGCCGCGCGCCGGCGCGTGACTTGCCCTTGCCTATTCCGCCGCCCGCTCGCCCACGCGCTCGGACGCCGCCGCCACGCCGGCCCGATGCGACGGCGCAAAGAGCCGCAACCCGCTCGCGACACTCGCCGCCCCGGCGAACCCCGCGCCGAGCATCAAAGCAAGCGTCGGCCCGTGGCGTCCCGCGATCCCGAACGACAGCGCGACGAGCGCAGCACCCGTCGCCTGCCCGATCAGCCGCGCGGTCGCGATGATCCCGCTCGCGCCGCCGCTGCGCTCGGGCGGCGCACTCGACATCAGCGCCTTCAGGTTCGGCGACTGGAAGAAACCGAAGCCCGCGCCGCACAGCATCATCCGCCAGCCGATGTCGATCACGCCCGGCGCCGCCGGCAACGCGGCGAGCGACACCATGCCCGCGCTCAGCAACGCAAGACCGATCGCGCCGAGCAGGCCCGGCGGATAACGATCCGACAACCGCCCCGCGATCGGCGCGGCAAGCGCGACGATCGCCGACCACGGCGTCATCAGGAACCCCGTCTCGACCGCGTTGCGATGCAGGACGGTTTCGAAATAGAACGGCAGCGACACGAACGCGAGCCCCTGCGCGGCGAACGCGCACACGGCGGTCAGCGCGGACAGCGTGAACACCGGCCGGCGAAACAGGTCGACCGGCAGCATCGGTGCCGGGTGCCCGGCCTGGCGGCGAATCAGCAGCCAGCCAAATGCAAGCGCGACCGCGGCCGACGCGAATACGATCGAAAGCGGCCCGCGCTGCGCGAATTCGCCGAGCGCGAAGATCAGCGACGCGAACGTGATCACGTTGAACAATGCGGCGACCGGGTCGAATGCGTGCTTGCCGCGCGCCGTCTGCGGCAGCGACGGAATCGCCACGGCCAGCGCGAACACGCCGAGCGGCACGTTCACCGCGAACAGCCACGGCCACGCGGCGACCGACAGGATCAGCGACGCGATGGTCGGCCCCACCGCGAACGACACGCCGACGACGAGCGCGTTGAAGCCGACGCCGCGCCCGAGCCGGTGCGCGGGGAACAGGCCGCGGATCAGCGCGACGTTGACGCTCATGATCGCGCTCGCGCCGAAGCCCTGCACGATCCGCGCGGCCGTCAGCATCGGCAGCGTCGACGCGAGCGAGCAGCCGAGCGACGCGAGCGTGAACACCGCGAGCCCGGCGATATACACGCGCTTGTGGCCGACGATGTCGCCGAGCGACGCGAACGGCAGCAGCGTCGCGACCATCGCGAGCTGGTATGCGTTGATGATCCATACGGACGCGGCCGGCGATGCATGCAGGTCGGCGGCGATCGCGGGCAGCGCGGTGTTCGCGATCGCGGTGTCGAGCGTCGCGAGCGCGACGGCCAGCAGCACGGCGGACATCGCGCGCCAGTTGACGGCCGGCTCATGCGCGCCGGCGGAGGAGGCGAATTCGGACAAGATGAGGCTCGGCTGACGAGCGACGCGTTGCGCCGCGTCGCGGATTGGACTCGCGGCGGCGTTCCGGTCGCACCGCACGGAACGCGCGCCGCCGCGTCCCGTATTGTTGCAGAGCCGCATCGAACGTGCAGGCGGCCGCTTCGTCAGTCAGCGAAATGAAAGCAATGCGATGCCACGCATGACACGTGGCGACTCAGGTGCCGGGGGCAAGCCCGCCCGCTCAGCTCACTGCGCGCCGCGCATTGCGTCCGCGCAGCCATTCGAGCGCAAGCAGCAGGCTCGTCGAGAAGATGATCAGGATCGTGGCGAGCGCGGCGATCGTCGGGCTGATGTTCTCACGGATGCCCGTGAACATCTGGCGCGGCAGCGTGGTCTGGTCCGCGCCCGCGAGGAACAGCGTGACGACGACCTCGTCGAACGACGTCGCGAACGCGAACAGCGCGCCCGACATCACGCCCGGTGCGATCACCGGCAGCGTCACGCGGAAGAAGGTCGACACCGGATTCGCGCCGAGCGACAGGCTCGCGCGCACGAGGTTCTGGTTGAAGCCCTGCAGCGTCGCCGCGACCGTCGTCACGACGAACGGCACGCCAAGCGCCGCGTGCGCGGCGATCAGCCCCGTGTAGGTGTTCGCGAGCCCGAGCGGCGCGAAGAACAGGTACATGCCGACGCCGACCACGACGACGGGCACGATCATCGGCGACAGCAGCACGGCCATCAGCAGCCCCTTGCCGCGGAAGTCGGCCTTCGTGAGACCGATCGCGGCGAGCGTGCCGAGCACCGTCGCGACGACGGTCGCCGACGGCGCGACGATGAAGCTGTTCTTCGCGGCCATCCGCCACTCGTCCGACGCGATCAGGTTCTCGTACCAGCGCATCGAGAAGCCCGGAATCGGATAGACGAGGAACGTGCTCGACGAAAACGACAGCGGCACGATCGCGAGCACCGGCAGGATCAGGTACAGCAGCGTCAGCACGACGAGCACGCGCAGCGCGACGTACCACGCGCGCTCGACGAACGACATGTGCGGCGCGAACAGCGGCCTGGCGAGTTTCATGGTCGGATTCCCCTTCCCGTTTCGTTGTGCGCGGCGCTCAGCCGAGGCTCACGTTGGTGCGCGTGAAGCGCCCGTACACCGCGTACAGCACGAGCGTCGCCGCGAGCAGCAGCCCGCCGAGCGCGCACGCCATGCCCCAGTTGATCGTCACGTTCGTGAAATACGCGACGTAGTAGCTGACCATCTGGTCGTTCGGCCCGCCGAGCAGCGCGGGCGTGATGTAGTAGCCGATCGCGAGGATGAACACGAGCAGCGCGCCCGCGCCGACGCCCGGATAGGTCTGCGGCACATACACGCGCCAGAACGCGGCGAACGGATGGCTGCCGAGCGATACGGCCGCGCGCTGGTAGGTCGGCGGGATCGACTTCATCACGCTGTAGAGCGGCAGGATCATGAACGGCAGCAGGATGTGCGTCATCGAGATATACACGCCGATGCGATTGAACAGCAGCGTCAGCGGGTGCGAGATCAGCCCGCTGCCGATCAGCGCCGTGTTGATGAGCCCTTCGCTCTGCAGCAGCACGATCCACGCGGCGACGCGCACGAGCACCGACGTCCAGAACGGAATCAGCACGAGGATCATCACGAGGTTCGCGCGGCGCTCCGACAGCGTCGAGATCCAGTACGCGAGCGGATAGCCGAGCAGCAGCGCGAACAGCGTGACGGCGACACCGATCACGAACGTGCGGCCGAAGATCGCCAGATAGATCGACTGGTCCGGATCGGCCTGCACGATGTGGCCGAAGCCGTCCTGCTTGTGGTCGAGCGCGGCGAGCAGGTAGAACGGCGACACGGTGCTGCCGTTCTTCGCGATCGACTGCCAGTACGCGACGTCGCCCCAGCGCGCATCGAGGTCGATCAGTTTCGCGCGCGTCTGCGCGGGCGTCAGTGCCGCATCGTTGTCGCCTTTCAGCGGCATCGCGCGCGCCGTCTTCGCGACGAGCGAGCGATAGCCGGGAATCTCGGTGTTCAGGCGCCGCGCGAGCGCACCCATCGCCTCGCTGTCGGCCACCTTCGTCATGTCGGCCGCGAGCGCGACATACGCGGCGTCGGCCGGCGGTGCCTTGCGGTCCCAGCCCGACAGCGCGGCGACCGTGCCCGGCAGCGCGGTCGCGATCTCCGGGTTCTGCACCGCGCGCGTGAGCAGCGTGCCGATCGGCACGACGAAAATCAGCAGCAGGAAAATCGCGAGCGGGGCGACCAGCAACAGCGCCATCGTGCGCTTGCGGGCTTCGGCGGCCTTCAGCTCGCGCTTGAGCGCGGCGGTCGACGGCGAGGAAGACGCGATCGTCATCGTATTCAACGTTTCTCTCCGGCCGGGGACGATCCGGCGGAAGGCCGCGCGACGCGATCGACGCGCCGCGCGGCAGGTTGCATCAGGACACCTTTGAGGATGCCTGACCGGTTACTTCGTCGCCCATGCGGCGAAACGCTGCTCGAGCTCGTCGCTGTGGTCGGTCCAGAAGCCGATATCTTCCAGCACGGCGTTCTTGCCGTTGGCCGGCGAGTTCGGCAGGTTCGCGAGCGTCTTCGCGTCGAGCGACTTGATCGCCGCGATGTTCGCGGGGCCGTACGCGATGTGCTGCGCATACCCTTGCTGCGGCTTCGGCGTCAGCGTGTACGCGATGTACTGCTCGGCCAGCGCCTTGTTCGGCGAGCCCTTCGGAATCGCCCAGTAGTCGAGGTCGTAGATGCTGCCGTTCCACACGACCTTCAGGTTCTTGCCTTCCTTCTGCGCGGCGTCGATGCGGCCGTTGTACGCGGTCGACATCACGACGTCGCCGGCGACGAGGAACTGCGGCGGCTGCGCGCCCGCTTCCCACCACTGGATATACGGCTTCAGCTCGTCGAGCTTCTTGAACGCGCGGTCCTGGCCGGCCTTCGTGCCGAGCACCTTGTAGACGTCCTTCGGCGCGACGCCGTCGGCCATCAGCGCGAATTCGAGGTTGTAGCGCGCCCCCTTGCGCATGCCGCGCTTGCCGGGGAATTTCTTCACGTTCCAGAAATCGGCCCAGCCGGTCGGGGCCGACTTCAGCTTGTCCGCGTTGTACGACAGCGCCGTCGACCACACGAAGAAGCCGACGCCGCACACCTGCGGCGATTCCGGAATCAGGTCGGACTTCTTCGCGATCTTCGACCAGTCGAGCTTCTCGTACAGCCCTTCGTCGCAGCCGCGATTCAGGTCGCCCGACTCGACTTCGACCACGTCCCAGTTGACGTGCTTCGCCTCGACCATCGCCTTCACTTTCGCCTGCTCGCCGTTGTATTCGACGGCGGTGACCTTGTTGCCGGTCGCCTTCTCGAACGGCTGGTTGAACGCGGCCTTCTGCGCGTCGCCGTTCGCGCCGCCGAAGTTGACGACCGTGAGTTCGGCAGCCGATGCCGATACGCCGACGACGGCGAGCGCGAGTGCCAGCGCGGTACGACGCGCGGTAATGCTTGCTCGGTTCATGGTGGTTCCTCTCCTCTCGTGGTGGAAGTGGGCAGTTGTTGTTGACGACGTACAGCGGAAAATCGGGAAAACCCTGCTCAGGCGAACACGCGCAGGTGTTCGGGTGCGAACGCGAGCGCGACCGGTGCGCCGGGCGAGAACGCGTCGAGCGCGCCGGTGCCGAGCGGCACCTTCACGAAGCACTCGTCCTGGCCCGGCAGCGCGCAGCGCATGCGCACGTGATCGCCGAAATAGATGAGGCTGCGCGCCTCGCCGCTCAACCGGTTGGCGGCCGCGCCGTTCGCGTGCCCGTTCGCGCCGTGCGGGGCGAGGCTCATGCGTTCGGGGCGGATGCACGCGACGGCCGGCGCGCCCTCGGCCGCATCGCCGATGCGGCGGCCGACGAGCTGCGTGCCGTCGTCGAGCCGGAATTCGCAGAATTCGCCGTCGACGCGCGCGATGGTGCCGCGCAGCCGGTTGCTGTCGCCGATGAAGTTCGCGACGAATTCGTTGCACGGCGACTCGTACAGGCGGTCGACGGTGTCGAGCTGCTGCACGATGCCCTTGTCGAACACGGCGACGCGATCGGACATCGTCAGCGCCTCGCCCTGGTCGTGCGTCACGTACACGAAGGTCACGCCGAGCTTTTCGTGCAGCGCCTTCAGTTCGTACTGCATGTGCTCGCGCAGCTGCTTGTCGAGCGCGCCGAGCGGCTCGTCCATCAGCACCAGCTTCGGCTCGAACACGAGCGCGCGCGCCAGCGCGATGCGCTGCTGCTGGCCGCCCGACAGTTGCGCCGGGTAACGTTTCGCGAAGCGCTCCATCTGCACCATCTTCAGCGCATGCGCGACGCGTTCTACCCGCTCGGCGGCCGGCAGCTTGCGCACGGTCAGCGGATACGCGACGTTCTGCTCGACCGTCAGGTGCGGAAACAGCGCGTAGTTCTGGAACACCATGCCGATGTTGCGCTTGTGCGGCGGCACGTTGTTCAGCAGTTCGCCGTCGAGGCGGATCTCGCCGCCGGTCGGGAATTCGAAGCCGGCCAGCATCATCAGGCAGGTCGTCTTGCCGGAGCCCGAGGGCCCGAGCAGCGTCAGGAATTCCCCGCGGTGGATATCGAGGTCGAGCGATTTGACGACCAGCGTTTCGCCGTCGTAGGTCTTCCGCACGCCGCGAAAGCTGACGATCACATCATCGGACTTCATCGTGGCTGTCCCCTTGCTTCGCGACAAATGATTTTGAGATGCGAGCCACTATACGGCGCCCACGGTTCTACAATAGGGAACCATTTCAATATTACTAGTAGGACCACTTTGGATACCGTGATCCTCGCCGACTGGCTCTCCGCCCGTCTCGACCGTAGCTCGCCCGAGCCGATGTACCGGCAGTTGCTGCAGCTGATGCAGCAGGCCATCCTGACCGGAGAATTGGGGCCAGGAACCAAGCTACCGAGTTCCCGCACGCTCGCGGCCGACCTGTCGATCGCGCGCAATACCGTGCTGCACGTGTACGACCAGCTGACCGCCGAAGGCTACGTGCTGACGACCACCGGCAGCGGCACCTATGTGGCCGACACGCGGCCGGATGCCGCCGCGATCCACGTGCCGGGCGCCGCGCCGCCGCCGTCGAGCGCCGACGCAGCGCCGCAGCCGGACGCGCAGGGCGGCCTGTCGATGCGCGGCCGGCAACTGATCGAGCATGCGGGGGTATCGCGACGCCAATGGGGCGCGTTCATGCCGGGCGTGCCGGACGTGTCGGAGTTCCCGAGCCGGACGTGGAGCCGCCTGCAAGCGCGGCTGTGGAAGGAAGCGAACCCCGAGCTGCTGACCTATGCGCCGGGCGGCGGCTACCGGCCGTTGCGGCGCGCGCTCGCCGATTACCTGCGCGTCGCGCGCTCGGTCAAGTGCTCGCCGGACCAGGTGATCATCACGACGGGCATCCACCAGTCGATCGATCTCGCGGTGCGGCTGCTGTCCGACATCGGCGATCGCGCGTGGGTCGAGGAACCGTGCTACTGGGGTGTGCGAAGCGTATTGCAGGCGGCGGGCCTCACGCTGACGCCGGTGCCGGTCGACCAGGAAGGGCTCGACCCGCGTGCCAGCGACATGCAGCATCCGCCCCGGCTCGTGCTCGTCACGCCGTCGCACCAGTACCCGCTCGGGATGGTGATGAGCCTCGCACGGCGCCGGATGCTGCTCGAATACGCGCGACAGCACCGCTGCTGGATCATCGAGGACGACTACGACAGCGAGTTCCGCTACGGCAGCCGCCCGCTCGCGTCGCTGCAGGGGCTCGACGACGGCGGCCGCGTGATCTACGTCGGCAGCCTCGGCAAGATGCTGTTCCCGGGGCTGCGGATGGGCTACATGGTCGTGCCCGAGCATCTGGTCGACACGTTCCGCACCGGGTTGTCGGAGCTGTACCGCGAGGGCCAGTTGATGCAGCAGGCCGTGCTCGCCGAATTCATCATGGACGGCCACCTGACTTCGCACGTCAGACGGATGCGCACGCTGTACGGCGAGCGCCGGCAGCTGATGATCGACGCGATCCGCGCGCGCTTCGGCGACGCGCTGCCCGTGATGGGCGACGAGGCCGGCCTGCATCTCGTGCTCGGCCTGCCCGACGCCTGCGACGACCGCGCGGTCACGCAGAGCGCGTTCGATGCGGGCGTGATCGTGCGCCCGCTCACCAGCTACTACAGCAACCTCGATACCGCGCGGCGCGGCCTGTTGCTCGGTTATGCATGCGTCGCGCACGAAGGCATCCGGCCGGCATTCGACACGCTCGCGAATACCATCGAGCAACACCTGCCTCGCGATCTCACGCGCGCGGCATAACGACCGTCATGCGCCGTGCCGCCCGCGCCGCGAGCGTTATCGCGCGCTGCCCGCCCCGCGATCGAGCGAAGCCGCGCGCACGGCTTCGCCGGGCTTCGTGAACACGCGCTGCCGCAGCGCGGCGATCTGCGCGTCGCGATCCTGCGGCGACAGGCCGGCCGACTCGATCTGCGCACGCTGCGCCGCGTAGTCCGCGTAGCGGCTCTGCCACGATGCGTCGTCCTGTTGCATCTGCGCGACGCGCGCGGCCGCTTCGGGGCCGAGCGTCTGCGTCAGTTGTGCGCGCATCGCATCGGGCGTCGCCCCGTTCTTCTGCAATTGCGCGATCTGGTCGATCGCCGCGCGCTGCCGGTCGACGCGCTGCTGCGCGGCGCGTTCGTCGGCCGGCATCTGCTGTTCGAGCGCCGCGAGCCGTTCGGCCTTCTGCGCATCCGTCAGCGCGGGGTCCTGCGCGATCTTCAGCCGCGCGAGGTCGTAGCGCTGCCGCCATTGCTCCGCACCGAAGAACGGCTGGCTCCAGTCGCCGAGCGTGCGGTACGCGATCGACGCGCGCTGGTCGAGCGCGAGCTGCAATGCACCCAGGTCCGACTTGTCGACCGCGCCGGCATCGCGCAATTTCGCGAGTGCGTCGAGATACGCGCGATACCGGTGCCACACGTCGAGCGCCTCGGCCTGCGCAACGGTCCCGTCGAGCTGTGCGGCAATCTCGCGCACGACGAACGCATCGAGCCCGGCCGCACTCAGGTCGCTCTGCGCGGTCAGGCAGTAGTCGAAGAAATCCCGCACCGCGCGCGCCTTCGCGAGATGGCCGCCGGCATCGAGCGGCAAGCGGGGCGCGCTGGAGCCGGCGAGCGACGGCGGCAGGCTCGTGCTTGCCGGCACGGCGGCCTGCGGCAGTGCGGCAGCCGGTCCGC
>NZ_QOBB01000160.1:0-17315 GCF_024704855.1 Burkholderia sp. HAN2018
CCGAGCGCACCGCCAGCCCCGCGCCGACGGCCGCGGCGGCGGCGGCCATGCCGACCGCCGCGCCGTTCTCGCGCAACAGGGTCGCCCACCAGAGCATTACCTGCGCGGTCGGCGGCAGCGTGGTCAGCGACTCGAACACCACCGCGAAACGCGGAATCACGAAAAAGGCCATGAACAGCAGGATCGCGATGCCGACGCCGATCACGACCGCCGGATAAATCAGCGCGCCGGTGACCCGCTTGCGGATCTGCTCGATCCGCACTTCGTATTGCTGGTAGCGCTTCAGTACGGCGGGCAACTGGCCGCTGTCTTCCGACGACGCGATCGTCGCGACGAGCAGCCCCGGAAAGACGTCGGGCTGTCGCGCAAGCGCCGCGGATAACGGCTGCCCTTGGTACATCACCGACAGGATCCGGTCGATCACCTGCTTCGACGCCTTGCCGGCATCGTTCTTGTCGCGCAGCGCCTCGAGCGCTTCGATCAGCACGAGGCCCGCATCGAGCAGCGTCGACAGTTCCTGGAGGAACAGCGCGAGCGCAAATTTCGGTGCGCGCTTGCGTCTGGCGAGGCGTGCGCGGCGAATGTCGAGCGCGACACCGCCTTGCGCCGCGATCCGGGCCCGCACGTCCGCTTCGCTCGCTGCTTCGATCGTCTGCAGGGCGACCTTGCCGTCGGCAAGCACCCGAACCTGAAACGATTGCATGGCTACCTCCGCCATTCGTCGAGCAACGCCGAGCTGGCGACGCGATTGCTGGTCAGCGTCTGGTACTCGCGCCAGACCTTGGTCGCATACGATTTGCGCACCGGTTCGCGCTTCGCCGACGATCCGGCGTTGTAGGCGCCGACGGCATTCCATGTGTAGCCGTGCCGTTCGATGAAGCCGGCGAGAATCGACGCGCCGGTGTCGATCGACGTACAGGGCTCGTTGATCAGGCGCCCGTGCGTGACGCCCGTCTTGATCAATCGCGGCAGGTGCGAGCTGTTGATCTGCATCAGCCCGATGTCGTAGGTGCCGTTGCGGTTGTAATTGATCGCGCGAGGATTCAGCGACGATTCCACTTTCGCGATCGCGACGAGCAGGAGCGGATCGATACCGTGCCGCTCGCCTGCCTGGGTAAAGCAATCCTTGGCTGCGGCGCCGGACGCGCAGACGGCGATCGCCGCCGCGACGGTCCAGCGACGCAGGCCCTTACATGCCGTAGACGAGGTCCGCATCGTTGCCGCTCCCTCCGACACGACCGTCCCGACCGAGCGACACGATCTCCGCCTCGCCGTCTCGGCCCGGCACGTTCCACTGATAGGCCCGGCCCCAGCCGTCCTTCGGCACGGCCTTCGCGAGATAGGGGCCGTTCCACCCGTCGGTGTTCTGCGGCTGCTTGACCAGCGCATCGAGCCCTTCGTCGGCGCTCGGATAGCGGCCCGTGTCGAGCCTGAACTGTGTGACCGCGTCGCCGAGCGTCTTCATCTGCGATTCGGTCGAGCGGACCTTCGCCTTGTCGACCTGCGAAAAGAGTTTCGGGCCGACATAGCCTGCCAGCAGCGCGATGATCAGCAGCACCACCAGCAATTCGAGCAAGGTGAAGCCACGCTGGCCTCGCTTCTTCGTCCATTTCGGATAGTTCGATTTCACGTTGTATGCCCTCGGTTTAAGTTCCGACGCGATTCGCGGGTCGGAGTGTCGTCGTATTGCGGACGACTGATGAATGGCGCGCTGTGGGGAAGGGGGCTTGTTCGGGCCCGAGCGCCGTTTGATAACGTCATTTTGCAAACGCGATGCAGGCGCCGCAATTTTCATGAAGGATGTCTCAACAAACTTCGAAACACGCCGCGCATGCACCCGTCGAGGACGGGCGAGCCGCACGCCTTTGGCGCGCGGCTCGCGGGATTCATGCGGGAATCCTTACTTGCTGCATGCGCCGAGATCCTTCCAGACCTTGCCGGTGTGATCGGCGCCGGTCGTCGCGGGCGAGCCCGGCACGTCGTTCTGGGTCCACCAGCGCGCCTCGTAGGTGCGGCCGCTGTGCTGCACCTTCGCGCCGCCCGTATAGGCCGTGCCCTGCTTCCACGCGGCCTGGCACTGCGCGCCTTCGCCGCCGCCCGTGCCGCCGGTCAGCTTGAACGTGACGGTTTCCTGCTTCAGCGTGCCGCCTTCGATCTGCGACGTCGCCACGGCCGTGTGCGCGCCGGCCTTCGCATTCGCGATGTCGACGCTCAGGTCGCCCTGCATCCGCATCGTTGCCGACTTCGAGCCGACCAGCGAATTGGCCGCGTCGTACACCTTCATCGTGACGCTGGTGTCCTTCGCGTGATTGAACTTCAGGAAGAACTTCGCGGTGGCCTTGCCGTTCTCGATCTTGAATTCCGGGTTGCTCGTGACGCTGAAACCTTCGTCGATGCCAGATTCCGGCTTCTTCTCGACCGTCGTCTCCGTGCGCACGATGCCGCTGCCGCTCTTGGCGAACACGTTGTTCGCGCCCAGCCCCGGCTCGATGCGCCCGTCGCGCTCGATGCCTGCCAGCAGGCTGGCCGACTGCACGCGGTTGATTTCCTTCGCGAGCAGCATCGGCCACATGTTGCGTTCGCCCTGTTCGGCCGTGCCGATCGTGACGGTCGTCTTCATCGACGGCACTTCGCCGCCCGACTTGAACACGCGGTTCATGACCTTGTCGCCGGCCTTCAGGTCGACGGTCGGCGCGATGGTGCCGACGGACGACCAGCTCGGCTTGCCCGGGTCGGTCGGGCCGCCGTCCGCCTTGATGTTGAGGTCGGCCACGTTGTAGAACATGCCGGCCGTGTCGCCGACGTGCCACGTGCTCAGCATCACGTGATGGCCGGTGCGGTCCGACGGAATCGTGCAGTTGTGCGGCCCGATCGCGTCGGCCTTCTGCATGCCGCCGTCGACCGTGCAGAACGGCGTCAGGTCGAACTGGTCGCGCGTCAGCGGCAGGTTCGGGTTCCAGCCCTGCTTCGTCAGGTAGTACTTGAAGTTCTTCGTCACGTGCGGCGCTGTGAACGTCCACTTGAACTGCTGCGCGCCCGGCTTGATGTCGTTGGTTTTCCAGCGGTCGACGGATTGCTCGTTCAGTTCGCTGAACTGCACGACGCCGCCGCTTGCGAACTGTCCGTCGGGCGCACCGGCCTGAGGGAAGCCCTGCTTGCCTTCGACGCTTTGCGGTTCCCAAGTGACCGAGCCGCAGTTGAAGTTTTGCGCCGGGCCCTGCTTCGAGCTGCACATCAGGTTGCGCGACGGCGGATCGGAGAGGTAGCCGTGCGCGAACGCATGTTGCGCGAAGAACATGGATGCGCATGCGACCAGCGGCGAAAGTTTGAAGAGCGTTCGGCTCGCGGTGTGTTTGTTCATGGTGTGTAGGAGATGGATCGTATCTGTCGGTACTGCTTTCGAAAGAGCGGTTGATCGAAGCCGGCACGGTGCCCGGCGTTTGCGCGTCGTGCATCGGGTGGGATGCGACACGGGTTGCAGTTTCCGCGAGCGCGGCGGGGGCGAGAATCTTCCTGAACGATTCATCAAGAATCCGGCTGCCGGTTTCCGAAAAGCCGGCATTTCTTGAGACATCCTTGAGATTGATTGGCGCGAGGCGGCAGGGAAAAAACAATGCGACGGTCGATTCAGACACTCTTTCAATTTCTCAAGGATGACGATCAAATTGCGCCTGAATAAACTCAACCTCAATCCGTCGCGTATCGGCGTTGCATCCGGCCGCACCCAGACGCTTGCATTCGCGACGATCGCCACGGCCAGCGCGCTGTGTTTCGCGAACGCCGCGTTCGCCGCTCCCGGCAAGCCCAGTCTCAAGCAATACGAAATCACGTCGAAGCCGCACGGTTTCGTCGAGATCGATCTGCAGAGAGCGGGCAGCGCGCCCTACAAGGACCTCGTCAAGCTCAACAAGAAGGTCGACGTGCCGCTGCCGTTCGACATCTGGAGCAACGGAACGGCCGTGAAGGCGGTCGCGGTGGTCGACGGCGCGGTCGATGCCGCGTCGGAACTCAAGCTGACGCCCGGCGGCACCCAGAGCGGCACCGTCATCGCCAACGTCAAGACGCCGGGCGTGAAGAAGATGCAGGTCCGGGTGATCGACGCGAACGGCGCGTCGACGGACAGCGCGCCGATCGACGTGGTCGTGTTCGACACGATTCCGGAACTGGCCGATACGCTGCCCGACAACGCGAGCAAGGCGCACAAGCGTTTCAAGAACACGTCCGGCTCGGTGGTCGGCACCTACTTCGCGACGTGGTCGGTCTACGACCGCAAGTTCAACGTCGACAACGTGCCGGTCGAGAACCTCACGCACATGCTGTATGGCTTCGTGCCGATCTGCGGCGGAGCGAACATCAACGCGTCGCTCGCGCGCGACGTGCCGAATTCGTTCCGCGCACTGCAGCAGACGTGCGCGGGGCTGCCCGACTTCAGCGTGGCGATCCACGATACGTGGGGCGAGATGGGCATGACGCTGCCCGGCCAGACCGCGAACTCGAAGCTCAAGGGCGTGCTTGGCCAGATGATGGCCGCGAAGAAACGCAATCCGGACCTCAAGATCCTGCCGTCGATCGGCGGCTGGACGCTGTCCGATCCGTTCTTCCAGCTGCACGACCCGGCCAAGCGCAAGGTGTTCGTCGATTCGACCGAGCAGTTGCTGCGCACCTGGAAGTTCTTCGACGGCGTCGACATCGACTGGGAATTCCCGGGCGGCAAGGGCGCGAACGGCGCGATCGGCAATCCGCAGACGGACGGCGCGCTGTATGTGACGCTGATGAAGGAACTGCGGCAGATGCTCGACCGCGTGTCGGCGGACACCGGCAAGACCTACGAGCTGACGTCGGCGATCGGCGCGGGCAAGGACAAGATCGACGTGGTGAACTACAAGGAAGCCTCGAAGTACATGGACTACATCTTCGACATGACGTACGACTACTACGGTGCGTTCAGCCTGACGGAGCTGGGTCACCAGACGGCACTGCACGCGCCCGCGTGGCGACCGGACACCAAGTACACGACCGACAACTCGATCAAGGCGCTGCTTGCGCAGGGCGTCGATCCGAAGAAGCTCGTCGTCGGCGCGGCGGCATACGCCCGCGGCTGGACCGGCGTATCGGGCTACACCGACGGCAATCCGTTCACCGGCACCGCGAAGGGGCCGCACAAGGGGCAGTGGGAAGCCGGCATTCTCGACTACAAGAAGCTCAAGGCGGAGATGATCGGCCCGAACAACGCGGGCATCAACGGCTACGAGTACCACTACGACCAGACGGCCGAGGCGCCGTACGTGTTCAACAAGAGCACCGGCGAACTCCTCACGTTCGACGATCCGCGCTCGGTGAACGCCAAGGGCGACTACGTGCGCAAGCAGCAGCTCGGCGGCATGTTCTCGTGGGAAATCGACGCGGACAACGGCGACATCCTGAACGCGATGCACGAAGGTCTCGGCCACGGCGACGGCGGAAGCGGCGCGGAGAATCGTCCGCCGATCGCGAACGCGGGGGCGGCCATGACGGTCACCGGGCCGCAGACGGTGACGCTCGACGCGTCGAAGTCGCGCGATCCCGACGGCGACAAGCTGACCTTCAAGTGGGAACAGATCGGCGGCGATCCGCTGAAGATCGGCAGTCCGGACAGTGCGAAGGCGACGGTCGACGTGCCGGCGGTCAAGCAGGACACCCGCTACACGTTCCGCGTGACGGTGACCGACCCGGCCGGGCTGAAGAGTGCCGCGCAGGTCGTCGTGACCGCGCAGGCCGAAGCGTCGGTCGAGCCGCCGCCGGCCGAAAACCGTCCGCCGGTCGCGCGACTCAGCGGTCCGGCGCAGGCGGAAGGCGGTCAGGCCGTGGCCCTGTCGGCCGAGAAATCGACCGATCCGGACGGCGACAAACTGACGTTCCAGTGGACGGCTCCGTCCGGCATCGACGTGCAGCCTTCCGGCGCGACGCTGCGCTTCACCGCGCCGAAGCTTGCGAAGGACCAGTCGTTCACGTTCTCGGTCAAGGTCGGCGACGGCAAGCTGTCGTCCACCGCTCAGCACACGGTGCTCGTGAAGGCGACGGAGACGGGCGGCGGCAATGGTGGCGGCGGCAACGGTGGTGGCGGCAACGGTGGTGGCGGCAACGGCGGCGGTGGCGAAGGCGGCCAGTACCCGGCCTACAAGGCCGGGACGCAGTACAAGGCCGGCGACGTCGTGTCGAACCTGGGCAAGCTGTACCAGTGCAAGCCGTTCCCGTACAGCGGCTGGTGCTCGGGTGCGCCGGCGGCCTACGAACCGGGCAAGGGCTTCGCGTGGAGCGATGCGTGGACGATCTTCGGCAACGGTGAAGGCGGCGGTGAAGGCGGCGGTAACGGCGGCAATGGCGGCAACGGCGGCGGCGAAAGCGGCGGCAACCATCCGCAGTACAAGGAAGGCACCAAGTACGGCGCCGGCGACATCGTGTCGAACAACGGCAAGCTGTACCGTTGCAAGCCGTTCCCGTACACCAACTGGTGCTCGATGGCTGCCTGGGCCTACGAGCCCGGCAAGGGCACCGCGTGGGATCAGGCCTGGGAGGAACACAAGGACTGACGCCCGCTCCCCGGTTACGCCGGCCCGCGCTGCATGCCCGGGCCGGCGTCGAACCCGTATCCTCGAACCGGCATCGACCGATGCCGGCCCGGCCCTCGCCTCGTGCGAGGGTTTTTTGTTTCCGGCGGCCGCCGGGCCGCTATGCGGCGTCGTCCGTGCCCGCGCGGGTCATCGGCAAGTGCACGGTGAAGCGGCTGCCTTGCCGTGGCGCGGACGTCACGTCGATCGATCCGCCGTGGCGCTCGACGACCGTCTTGACGAACGGCAGCCCGAGCCCGACGCCGCCGCTTGCATCGCGATACGTGCCGTCCACCTGGAAGAACGGCTCGAACAGCCGCGGCATCGCCTCGGCCGGGATGCCGATGCCGTTGTCCGCCACGGCGATGGAGACGTGGCGCTCGTCGGAGGTGATCCATACGTCGACGACCGTGCCTTCGTCCGAATACTTGATGGCGTTGTCGAGCAGGTTGGTCAGCGCGCGGAGCAGCATGTCGCGATTGCCGAGCACGAACGCTTCGTCGCCGTCTTCATGCGGACCGTCGACGCGAATCCGCTTCGCGCCCGCACTGTGCCAGACCTGATCGACCGCTTCCATCGCCAGGTCGCTCGCGGACACCGGTATGTAGGCGCCCTGGTCGAGATGCTCCGCGCGCGAGAGCTGGGTGAAATCCTGCGCGACGCGCAGGCTGTAGTCGACGAGCTTGTGCAGGTCCGCGAGGAAATCGGGATCGGTCGAGCCGTCGGCGGCGCTGTGCTGCTCGAGCAGCGACAGCACGGTCGAGAGCGGATTGCGAAGATCGTGCGCCATGTGGCGCAGTGTCATGCGGTCGCTTTCGACCGCCGCCGTGATGTTGTGGATGTCGACGAGGCAGATCATGCTGGCCGTGGAGCGATGACGATCGCCGTCGCCGAACGGCGTCACCATCATCATGTGCGTGCGCGCGTTCAGCGTGAGTTCGGCCGAGTGGATCCGCCCGGTTTTCTTCGCGGCGAGGATGTTGTCGTAGGCGATGCCGATCACCTGCCGGGCGGCCGCATCGCCGTCGACGTCGATCGATTTCAGCATCGCGTTGCCGCGTTCGTTGCACATCAGCAGGCTGCCGTCCTGTTCGACGAAGATGGGATAAGGCAGCGTATGGATCACGTCGACGTAGGTCGACTGCCATTCGCGGATGCGCGACATCGCCTGTGCGACGTCGTCGTCCGTCGGCGCCGCATCGTCGGCGTCGCCCGTTTGCGCAAGGCCCGCGAACGTGTGCCGGCCCGCCAGCCCGCGCAACCCGCGGTATTCCTTCATCAGCGCGGCGCGCAGGCTGCCTACGCGCCGCCAGCCGCAGACGGCGAAGATCGTCACGCACACGGCAAGCGACGGCCCGACCGGTGTCCAGTATGCGCCGTACACGAGCAGCGCCGTTTCGCCGGCGACGTAGGCAGCCAGCCACGCCAGCGCGAATCCGTACATGCGTCGGCCCGGCACGAGCAAGCAGATCAGCAGCATGCCGATCGCGACCGCCATGCTGACGACCAGCTGGATCCCGGCCGGCACGCGCCGCATCAGGTGCCCGTCGAGCAACGCTTCGGTGGCGAGCGCATCGACCTCGACACGCTTCACCCTTCCGCCGCTTCTCGTCGACAGATAGAACACGCCCGTCATCTCGGACATCCCGTCGCCGATGAATACGATACGGTCGCGCCATGCCGACGCGGGCACGCGGCCCTTCAGCACGTCGACGAACGAGTAGCTCGCGAGGTCGAAGCGCAACGGAAGGCCCAGCAGGATCGTGCCGTCTTCGACTCTTCCCATCCGGGTGACATGCGGCTGCACGTGGCGACGCACGTCGCTGTCCGGCAGCGGCGCGTTGGCGACGCGGATCGCCTGCAGGCCGACATGGGGAATTTCGTCGCCGCTGCTGCTTTTGACATAGGGCACGATGCCCTGCACCAGATGGTCGCTGCCCAGCACGATGCTGCGCTGGCCGATCGCCGCGGCCGCTTCCCGCAGCGACCGCGCCGGCAGGATCACGGTATCGGCCCGGTCGTGAACCGGCGACATCTGGGCGGGCAAGACCACGCGGCCGTGCCTCGCGATCGCGGCCGCCAGCACCCCGTCGTCCTGCGCCGGCGAGATCATCGTCATGTCGAGGACGACGCTCGACGCGCCGGCGACGCGATCCAGCACCCCCGCATAGGCCGTGCGCGTGTAGCTCCCGCTGCCGCCCAGTTCGGCGAGCGTCTTCTTGTCGACCATGATCACCGCGACCTTGTCGCGCGGCCCGCGATCGATGCCGGATGAAACGGCGTGCCAGTAGAGTCGATCCACGGGCGAGAGCAGCGTCTCGACGGCGGCGGTGCAGCTCAGTGCCGCAAGCGCGGCGACGCCGGTCAGCAGCAGCCATGTGGACGGGCGTGCCGACGCTGCGATTCCCGGAACCTGGCGGAGCCTGTCGAGCATAGGGCGGCGTTTCCTCGAACAAGATGTTGTTGGATGTCGACCGGGATGCTGCAGCGCCGGGCGCCCCGGGCAAACGATGCTTGCCGGTTCGCGCCATGCGGGTTTTCCCGTCGGGAGAGTCTAGCGTTGTTTGCGCCGTTCGGGAGCAGGCGGCGGGGCGAAATCGCTCCGGAACGAAACCGGCGGCGCCGGGCGGCGCGTTGAGAATGGGTTGAGGATGTTTGAGCGGGGAGCGGGGCGTCGCAACAATGCGGATTCCTTTCCATTCGCGCCGTTTGCGCCTTGCCATTCCATGATCGTGAAGAACCTCAGCCATGCCTTCGCACTGACCGCACTGACCGCGCTGTCCGCGGCCGTCGCGGCCATCCTGGTACCGTCCGGCGCATCCGCCGCTCCCGCGTACGCGCCGATCAAGCACTACCAGGACGGTGTCGAGCAATGCCTCGCGTGGCAGCCGGGCAGCGTCGATCCCGTCGTCGCGGCCTGCGACGGCGCCGCCGCGCAGGACTGGGCGTTCGTGCCGGGCGCGGGGTATTACCAGATCCGCAATGCCGGGGCCACGCAGGCGCGCGGCCAGGACATGTGCCTGCGCACCCGGGCCGGCAATACCGGCATGGGCGGCGTGTCGATCGACGCGTGCGCCGGCGGCGACGCGAAGATGTCCCAGTGGCGCTTCGAGACGGGGCCGGCCGGCCGTCTTGGCATGCTGAACGCGCACCGGATCTCGACGGGGCGAGACGAAGTGCTCGCGATCCGGGCCGGGAGCCAGGGCGTCGCGATGCAGTTCGCCCGCGGCGAGGCATCGGCGGCGTGGGTGTCGGCGGCGACGTTTGCGCCGCCGCAGCGCCCGCTGATGGGCAACAGGACGGCGCTGGTATTGACCGCGCACTTCGGCAACGCCGCGGCGAACGATCCCGGGATCATCCGCAAGGCCGTGTTCGGCGACGGCGACGACTATTCGTCGCTGCGCCGCTATATCGAAGTGGCGTCCCACGGCAAGGCCACGCTGGGCGGGACCGTGCTCGGCGACGTCGACCTGGGCGCCCGCCCGGCGACCTGCAGCTCGGGTGCGTTGCTCGACTCGGCCCGCAAGGCCGCGCTGGCGCAGGGCACCGATCCGGCGCGATTCGACTACCTGCTCGTCGATTTCTCGAAGCTCGGCAGCTGCGGCTGGGCGGGGCTGGCGGCGCAGCCGGGCAACTGGATCCTGTCGAACGGCAATGGCCACGGATACTGGATGTGGACACACGAATTCGGTCATTCGCTCGGCGCGTCCCACCCCGATTCGCTGATCGACTGCCCGACCGTCGGCGGCACGGTGCAGGTGGGTGCCGCGTGCCGCACGGGCAAGGTCGACGATCCGTCCGACACCGTCGGCGGCGGCGGCCGTCGCCTTTATCCCGGCAGCTACCAGTTGTTCTCCGGCTGGCTCGATCAAGCCCAGGTGCCGGAAATTCGCGAGTCCGGCACCTACAGGCTGATGCCGCTGTTCGGCGACCAGGCGGGTGCGAAAGGCTATCGCATCGCGCGCAGCGACGGCACGCAGCTGTGGCTCGAATTTCGGCAGCCGCTGCGCGGTTTCGACGACTGGAAGGCGGACGATCCGTTCGTCAACGGCGTGATCGTGAGGACCGTCCGGTATCAGGGCAGCTCGCTGAAGAATACGCTGGTGGATACGACGCCCGGCAGCGCCGGCGGCATGAAGGATGCCCCGCTGATGCCGGGTCACGCGCTGCACGACACGCTGTCCGGCAAGATCGTCACGGTGAACTCGGTCGGGCCGGACGGCGCCGTGGTCACCGTGAAGAACGATGGCGTGCTGCTGCCGGAGGCCGCCATCACGGGGCCCGCGCAAGCCGATGCGAACACAACGGTCACGTTGTCCGGCGACGCATCGGTCGGCGATCGCCTGCGATACCGGTGGAGCGCGCCGGCCGGCGTCGCGCTGGAGCAGAACGGCAGCCGTGCGAGCGTGGTCGTCCCGCCGGCCGACCGGGATCGCGAGTACGCGTTCGGGCTGACCGTGATCAACGGCAACGGGTATGCGGCCGGCACGACGCACGTGCTCAAGGTGAAGGCGCAGGAGGCGATTGCGCCGCCGGGCGCGTCGATCGCCGGCCCGACACGGGCCGTGGGCGGCGAACGCGTCACGTTGTCGAGCGCGCAATCGACCGGGAAGGGCCTGTCGTACGCGTGGACGAGCCCGCCCGGCGTGCAGCTCAGCCAGCAGGGAGCGACGGCGAGTTTCGTCGCGCCGAAGGCCGGGAGCGAGCGCGGATATGACTTCCGCGTGACGGTGACCGATGTGCAGAACCGCCAGTCCGTGGCCACGCACCGTGTGACGGTCCACGCCGATGCCGGCGAGGCGGTCGAGTCATGGGATCCGAAGCGGACCTACGCCGCCCCTTGCCAGAAAGTCGCTTACGCCGGCAAGCGCTGGATGAACGGCTGGTGGGTGCTGGGCGACGTGCCCGGCCAGGGCGGCGAATGGGGCCCGTGGCGCGAATTCGGGGTGGCCAACATGCATGCGCAGTGCAAGGTCAAATGATCGAGGGCGCGCGCCGGACGGGCGGCGAAGCACCCGTCCGGCTGCCGCGCGTGCGATGGCCGGAATTCCGGCATCGGCCGGTGGTGCGCCTGCTCGCGGCCCCGTTGCGCACGGCGAGGTGCCGGTTTCCTCGCTCCTGGGCAGCAAACCGGGCGCAGCGATCAATGCCTGCCGCAGTCCCACGCAAGGTTCGGCCGGAACGCAGTTCTACGTAATTCTACGTAGCTCCGCGTACGTAGTTAACCGCTTGTAAGCCTCCCCGGTCACACGGAATACTACGGCCCATCGCCGCGGCCTTTGCGAGACCGCGGCACGACGCATCGACGTCACGCGGGTTCGGCGCCTCGCCGCATCCACTCAAAAACACATTGGAGACCAGGAGACGCCATGAATCGGGCTTCCAGTACCCTGCTCTGGATTGCGGTCGCGCTGCTCGGCGCGTTCGCGTTCGGCACGATCGCACTCGCACACGGCGAGCGCGTCAGTGCCCTCTGGATCGTGATCGCCGCAGTCTGCGTGTATCTGATCGCGTATCGCTTCTACAGCCGTTTCATCGCCAGCAAGGTCATGCAGCTCGACGGGCTGCGGATGACGCCGGCCGTCAAGTACAACGACGGCCTCGACTACGTGCCGACCAACAAGTACGTGCTGTTCGGCCATCACTTCGCCGCGATCGCCGGCGCCGGCCCGCTCGTCGGGCCCGTGCTCGCCGCGCAGATGGGCTACACGCCCGGCATGCTGTGGATCCTGGCCGGCGTCGTGTTCGCCGGCGCGGTGCAGGACTTCATCGTGCTGTTCATCTCGACGCGCCGCGACGGCCGTTCGCTCGGCGACCTCGTCAAGATGGAACTCGGCACGGTGCCCGGCGTGATCGCGCTGTTCGGCGCGTTCCTGATCATGGTGATCATCCTCGCGGTGCTCGCGCTGATCGTCGTGAAGGCGCTGACCAATTCGCCGTGGGGCACGTTCACCGTCGCCGCGACGATTCCGATCGCGCTGTTCATGGGTGTCTACACGCGCTACATCCGTCCGGGCCGCATCGGCGAAGTGTCGATCATCGGCTTCGTGCTGCTGATGGCGTCGATCGCGTTCGGCCAGCACGTGCACGATTCGCCGACGCTCGCCGCGTGGTTCACGTTCACCGGCACGCAGCTCACGTGGATCCTGATCGGCTACGGCTTCGTCGCGTCGGTGCTGCCGGTGTGGCTGCTGCTCGCGCCGCGCGACTACCTGTCGACGTTCCTGAAGATCGGCACGATCCTCGGCCTCGCGATCGGCATCCTCGTCGTCGCGCCGGAACTGAAGATGCCCGCGCTGACGAAGTTCGTCGACGGCACGGGCCCGGTATGGTCGGGCAACCTGTTCCCGTTCCTGTTCATCACGATCGCGTGCGGCGCCGTGTCGGGCTTCCATGCGCTGATCTCGTCGGGCACGACGCCGAAGCTGATCGACAACGAAACCAACGCGCGCTTCATCGGTTACGGCGCGATGCTGATGGAATCGTTCGTCGCGATCATGGCGCTGGTTGCCGCGTGCGTGATCGAGCCGGGCATCTACTTCGCGATGAACGCACCGGCCGCCGTGCTCGGCTCGACGCCGGAAGCGGTGGCCAACACGGTCACGCAGTGGGGCTTCGTGCTGACGCCGGACATGCTGACGCAGACCGCGAAGGCCGTCGGCGAAACGACGATCATCGCGCGCGCGGGCGGCGCGCCGACGCTGGCCGTCGGCATGGCGCACATCCTGCACCAGGTGATCGGCGGCGAAGCGATGATGGCGTTCTGGTATCACTTCGCAATCCTGTTCGAGGCGCTGTTCATCCTGACGGCCGTCGACGCCGGCACGCGCGCGGGCCGCTTCATGCTGCAGGACCTGCTCGGCACGTTCCACCCGGCGCTCAAGCGCACCGAGTCGCTGCCCGCGAACCTGGTCGCCACCGCGCTGTGCGTGGCCGCGTGGGGCTACTTCCTGTACCAGGGCGTGGTCGATCCGCTCGGCGGCATCAACACGCTGTGGCCGCTGTTCGGCATCTCGAACCAGATGCTGGCCGCGATCGCGCTGGTGCTCGGCACTGTCGTGCTGTTCAAGATGAAGCGCGAGCGCTACGCGTGGGTGACGATCGTGCCGACCGCGTGGCTGCTGATCTGCACGCTGACCGCCGGCTGGCAGAAGATTTTCGACGCGAACCCGAAGGTCAGCTTCCTCGCGCACGCCGCGAAGCTGCAGGCCGCGGTGGACGAAGGCAAGGTGCTCGCGCCGGCGAAGTCGATCGCGCAGATGAAGCGGATCATCTTCAACGACTACATCGACGCGGCGCTGGCCGGGCTGTTCATCTTCGTCGTCGTGGCGATCGCGGTGTACGGTGTGCTCGCCGTGCTGCGCGCGCGCCGCGAGTCGAAGCCGACCGTGCGCGAGACGCCGTACGAAGCGATGCCGGCCGCGCAGGCGCTCGGCAGCGGACGTTAAGGGGGAGGCCGCGATGTTCAGCGATCTTGGCAGCGACCTGCGCAGCGCGGGGCGTTACCTCGGGCAGGCGTTGCGGCTGATGGTCGGCCTGCCCGACTACGACACCTACGTCGCGCACATGCGCGAGACCCATCCGGACCGCGAGCCGATGACGTACGAGGAATTCTTCCGCGAGCGTCAGAATGCGCGGTACGGGTCGGGAGCAGGGAAGTGCTGTTGAGCGGTTGAAACGGCAGGAAAGAACGAAAAGGCGTCATGGCGTGAAAGCCATGACGCCTTTTTTTCATGCCGACGCAAGGCGACCGGCTCGTGCAGCGCATGCCGTCGCGTGCGGCCGTCAGTCGTTGTCGTGACGGAGCGCAAGCACCGCGGCGAGCGCGATCAGCGTCAAGGCGACGGCGAAACCGGTCGCGCCTGCCGTGAAGCCGACGCGGTCGATCGCATACCCGGTCATCACGGGCATCAGTCCCGCCGGAAGGTAGCCGCCGATGTTCATGACGGCGTTCGCCTCGGCGCGCCGCGCGTCCGGTACGTGCAGGCCGATCAGCGTCAGGCCGCCGAGCTGCCCGAGTCCTTGTCCCGCGCCCGCGAAGAGCGCCGCCGCGACGAGGACGGCGGCCGACGACGCATGCACGGCGATGCACAGCATCACCATCGACAGCATGGTGGCGACCGTGCCGGCAACGAACGTCGTACGGATCGATCCGCGCCGTGCGACGAACTGGACGCCGGTAGCGGCGATGAACATCGCGCAGGCCATTCCGCCCGCGAGCAGCGGGCTGCGCACGTGAAGCAGGCGTGCCAGCAACGACGGGCCCAACGCAAGCACGAAGGAGGTCGCGGTGATGCCCGGCCCGAACACGGCGACACCGCTGGCGACATGGCGCCGGTTGTGAACCGGCACGGACGGCAGACGTAGCGGCGGCGCGTCGCCTGGCGCCTGCGCGGGCCGGTTGCGCGGCAACCGCAGGGCGACGGCCGACGCGCTCAGCAGGATCACGAACTCGACGCCGAAGACGAGGGCGACCGGGTGCGCGGCAGTTTGCGCGGCAATCCCGGCGAGCAACGGCCCGAGCCCCGCGCCGAGCACCATGGCGACCGACGCGAGCAGCGCGGCCTTGCGCCGCTCGGTGCCCGCGAGATCGATCACCGACGCCATGCCCGCCGACACGATCACGCCGACCGCGATGCCCGTCAGCAAGCGGGCGACGGCGAGCATGGCGACGGACGACGCGGTCGCGAACAACGCGCACGCGATCAGCGCCGCGGCGAGGCCGGGCAGCAGGACCGGCTTGCGCCCGTAACGGTCCGAAAGCTGGCCGGCGACGAGCAGCGTACCCAGCAGGCCGGCGATGTAGAGCGCGAAGATGACGGTCAGCGTGCCGGACGAGAAACCGAGTGCGCGCTGCCAGGACACGTACAGCGGCGTCGGCGAGTTGGACAGCATGAACACGGCGGTGATCATCCAGGCGGCGTGTGCCATGCGGGGCACGGAGCGCGAGCCCGCGGGGCGCGATTGGGGGACGGCGGTGTCGGACATGAACGCACTCCTTGTACGAGTTTTTTCGAACTATAGCTTAGTTCGAAAAAACTCGTACAGGGTGATATGCTTGCCGACATGAAACGAACCCACCCTGAACGGGCGGCCGGCCTCGCGCCGGCGCCTGCGGATTTGCCCGATCCGCTGCCGGAGCCGGACGTCGCCGAGCTGCGGCTCGAAACCATTCTTGGCGCGCTGGCCGATCCGTTGCGACTGACGATCGTGCGGAAACTGATGCTGGAATCCGAGGCTTACGACCATCCTTGCGGCTGGTTCGGCTTCGATCGCCCGAAATCGTCGCTCACCCATCACTTCAAGGCGTTGCGCGACGCGGGCGTGCTGCGCCAGCGTCAATACGGGCTCGAGCGGCGCAGCCGCGTGCGTACGGAAGATCTCGATCTGCGCTTTCCCGGCCTGCTGAAGCTCGTGGCCGAGTGGGCTCCTCCGGCAGACAACGACGGTTGACGGCTGGTGAGGGTGGATGAGCCGTCCGGCGGGACGCGCCGGTTCGCCAAGCGGCGGCGAGCGTGACGCACCGGGCGCGCTGCGCCGCGGAGCCGTCCGTGTGCCGGGTTTGATCTGCCTGCAACCCGGCTTCGTTTCCCGGCCGGTATCATGTGAACCATTCACCCCGATGAACCCGCACAGGAGGAGCCCGTCGTGCATGCCGGTGAGCGTTTCAACAGCATTACCCATCTCGTCGGCGCGGTGCTATCGGTGGCAGGGCTGGTAACACTGGTGACGATGGGCGCGCTCGAAGGCGACGCCTACAAGGTGGTGAGCTTCAGCGTATACGGCGCGATGCTCTGCGTGCTCTACGCGATCTCGACGCTGTACCACAGCGTGCGTAGCCCGCGCCTGAAAGCCATCCTGCAGAAGTGCGACCACTCGGCGATCTACCTGCTGATCGCCGGCAGCTATACGCCGTTCACGCTGGTCACGCTGCGCGGCCCGTGGGGCTGGTCGCTGTTCGGCGTGAGCTGGGGGCTGGCCGTGTTCGGGATCGTCCAGGAACTGACGCTCGGGCGGCGCACGCGCATGCTGTCGATGATCCTGTACGTGGCGATGGGCTGGCTCGCGCTCGTCGCGGTACGTCCGCTGATTCACGCGCTGCCGCCGGTCGGCACCGCATGGCTCGTGGCCGGCGGCCTCATCTACAGCGCGGGCATCTACTTCTTCATCAACGACGAACGCATCCGCCACGGGCACGGCATCTGGCATCTGTTCGTGCTGGCCGGCAGCCTGTGCCAGTTCGTCAGTGTCGCGATGTACGTTGCGTGAGCGGAAGGCGGCGCCAGCCGCCGCCGGCGCCGAGTCGACCAGTCGCTGATCGGCGATCGTACCGGCACACGAGGCCGTCGTGTTCGCAACGCGGAAGTCGACGTATCGCGATGAATCCGGGGGCGTGCCCAGGAAGATCCGCCGGCGCGCGGCGCTGTTCGTCGTGACACGCTGTCGTGTCGGGCGAGTGAACTACTCGCCTTCCGCGACACGCATCCCGGCCGTGTGAGCGCCGACTTTCGGCACTTTGCCTGTGCTTGTCGCAATCCACCATATCGGCATGGCAGACGCGGATATCGCCACAGCCGCCAGCAACGCCACCCGCATCGCCACCGGAAACGGCTGCACGGTCGCGATGCATGCGCCGAAGATCGCGACACCGAGCGCCGACCCGCTCTGCCGCGCCGCGTTCAGCGCGGCCGCCGCCACGCCCGCGCGGCGGCGGTCGACCGTCCCGAG
>NZ_QOBB01000161.1:0-17269 GCF_024704855.1 Burkholderia sp. HAN2018
GGCGCCGGAGCAGCGCGGCGCCATCGCCGACCGGAAACGGCCGCGCCAGCGCCGGCGTCGCATGGCAGCGCGCGGCCGCATCGGGAATCGCGCCGGGCGCGTGCCCGGTCAGCACCGCCAGCTCATACAACGCGGCGCGGCGCGCACCAGTCAGCGCCGGCAGTTCGGCACGCGTATCGTCGGCGAACGCGCGCGATCGCGCGACTTCCAGATCGGACACGAGACCGTGCGTGCGCTGCCGTGCGGTCAGCGCGGCGAGGCGGTCGGCGATCGCGACCGAACGCTCGGCCACGTCGATCCGCTCGCCGTACGCGCACGCCTGCGCGTAGGCGGCCGTCGTCTCGGCGGCCACCGTGACGCGCATCGCATCCGATGCCGCCTGCACGGCCTCCGAATCGGCGCGCGCGGCATCGACGAGATGACCGACACGCCCCCACAGATCGACTTCCCACGACAGCGCGAACGACGGCGCGAATCCCCGGCGCGTACGTGCATCGGTGCCCTTCGCGCTCGCGACGATCTGGTCGGGCGCGTGCTTGCCGTAGTCGACGCCGAAGCCGGCCGTCGTATCGGGCAATCGCGCAGCGCCCGCTTCGTCGAGCACGGCGCGCGCCCGCGCGACGCGTGCCGCGGCCACCGCGAGATCGCGGTTTTGCGTGAGCGCTTCGCGCACGAGTGCGTCCAGCGCCGGATCGTCGAACAGTTGCCACCAGCGATCGGGCAACGCGCCGCCCGGCGCGACGGGCGCATCGGCCGCGGCATCGAACGGCGCGCGATGTGCCGCATCGATCGACGGCGGGCGATACGGCTCGCCGACGGAGCATGCGCCCAGCATCGCCGCGCTCAGCAGCGTGGCGGCGATGCGCGGCGCGCAAGACGAGGCGGCAACGGGTAAATCGAAGGAAAGCGAAGCAAGGAAGGAGGCGCGCATCGTGCGGTGGCAGTCGAACAAACGATGGGCCTATGGTAATTTCGGCACATTCAGTCGATCTCGCGCGCAAAGCGCATTCGTCGTCGAGAAAAGGACAAGTGGACCCATTTTTCAGCGCGCTCGAGCGCAAGGACAAGCACAAGCAGATCGCGGTCGCCGTGTCCGACGCGGCGTCCGGCGCCCTGTATCCGCCGCATTCGCACCGGCACGGCCAGCTGATTCACGCGATTTCCGGCGTGATGCTCGTGCATGCGGATGCCGGCAGCTGGGTCGTGCCGACCGGGCGCGCGGTGTGGGTGCCGGCCGGCACGCAGCACGAGATCCGGATGGCCGGCGACGTGCAGATGCGCTCGGTGTTCGTCGCGCGCGAAGTGCGGCCGAGCCTGCCGGGCGAGTGCCGCGTGATCGAGGTCGGCACGTTGCTGCGCGAACTGATCGTGACCGCGTGCGAACTGCCGGCCGACTACGACCTTTCGCATCGCGCGGGACGCGTGCTCGCGCTGATCCTCGACGAAATCGAAATCGCGCCGCTGCTGTCGCTGCATGTGCCGATGCCGCGCCACCCTGCACTCGCCGCGCTGTGCACGCAGCTGGTCAACGACCCGTCGGTGGCCGTCACGCTGCAGTCGTGGGCGCGCGATGCGCACATGAACGAGCGCACGCTCGCACGCACGTTCAAGCGCGAGACGGGCATGACGCACGGCGCATGGTGCCGCCACGCGCGATTGCTGCTGAGCCTGCCGCGCCTCGCGGCCGGCACGCCGATCCTCGAACTCGCGCTCGAGCACGGCTACGACAGCCCGAGCGCGTTCGCGGCGATGTTCCGCAAGGCGCTGGGCGTGCCGCCGAGCGAATACTTCCGGCGGCGATAAACAGCGCTGTCCGTTTCGCGACGATCGAGCGCTGCCGCGCGTGCGCGGCGCAACGTGTGGCCCGCTACAGTGGCGGCATCGCACGACACTCGCGCTCCGCCGATGGATCTGATTCAACGCATGCAGGTTTTCGTCACGCTCGCCGACGCGGGAACCTTCACCGAAACCGGCAAGCGGCTCAACCTCACGACCGCGTATGTCAGCCGCGCGATCGCGTCGCTCGAAACGCATCTCGGCATCCGGCTGCTGAACCGCACGACGCGCTCGATGTGCCTGACCGAAGCCGGTGAACGCTATCTGGCCCGCGCACGCGACATCACGCTCGCAGTGGACGCGAGCGAACGCGAAGCGCGCGGCGCGCGGCTGCATCCACACGGACGACTGCGCGCGCACTGCAGCGCCAGCATCGCGAACCGTTTCGTGATTCCGCTGGTCGCGCGCTTCCAGGCGCGTTATCCGGAAGTCAGCGTCGATTTGACGCTCGCACCGCACGTGCCCGACCTGATCCGCGGCAGCTACGACGTCGCCATCATCGCAATGCCGAACCTGCCGAGCTCCGATCAGGTCGCGATCGATGTCGGGCGAATCGGCAGCGTGCTATGCGCGGCGCCCGCGTATGTCGCGCATCACGGCATGCCGGATACGCCGCGCGCGCTCGTGCGGCATCGCTGCCTGCAGCTGGTCGCACCGGCCTACCCGGCGGGTGAATGGACACTGACGCGCGGTGCGGATGCGGAAACGGTCGCGTTCGAGCCGGCGATGACGGCCGACGTCGCGGCATCGCTCGCGATCGCGGTACGGGAAGGGGCAGGAATCGGCCTGCTGCCGGAATTCGTCGCGGCGGACGATCTGCGTTCAGGCGCGCTGGTGCGCGTGCTGCCCGATTACCGGGCGGACGACGTGCGCGTGTTTCTGGTGTACCCGTCACGCCGGCACATCGACGCGAAGACGCGCGCGTGGGTGGATTTCATGAAGGTGGAACTGCGCGATGCGCTTGCCGGGCCGCGCGGCGGCCACCGGGACGGCCGCCAAGGCGGCGGCGACGCGACCGCGCCGGACACCGCCGGTGCAGCCGCCACGACGCTGCTTACGCGACAGCCTTCACCGCCTGCTGTGCGCCAAAAAACGTCGCCTGCACCGCTTCGTCCGCACGCGCATACGCGCGGTTGACACCGCTGATCACCGCGCGGATCGACGCGGTCGTCAGGTTCGCGTCGATGCCGACGCCGAACGCGCTGCCGCGCACGCCCGACCCGGCCAGTTCGGCGATCGCGATCGCCTTCGCATCGGCGCCTTGCGACAGCGCGCGCTCCTCGTAGTGCTGGATGCGCAGCGGCGTACGCAGCGCGTGCATCAGCGCGTCGAGCGGGCCGTTGCCTTCACCGCGCAGCACGCGGCGCTCGCCGTGCACGTCGGCGGTCAGCACGATCGTCTCGCGGCCGTCGCGCTCGCTCAGTTCATGACCGACATAACGCAGCGGCGCATCGCCTTCCACGTATTCCTGCTGGAACAGCGACCAGATCTGCGCGCTCGTCACCTCGAGCCCGCTATCGTCGGTCAGGCGCTGCACGGCCGCGCTGAAGTCGACCTGCAGGCGGCGCGGCAGCGCGACGCCATAGCTCTGCTCGAGCAGGTACGCGATACCGCCCTTGCCCGACTGGCTGTTCACGCGAATGATCGAGTCGTACGTGCGGCCGACATCGCTCGGATCGATCGGCAGGTACGGCATTTCCCATACGGCGTCGGGTTTCTGTACCGCGAAGCCCTTCTTGATCGCGTCCTGATGCGAGCCGGAGAACGCGGTGAACACGAGGTCGCCGACATACGGATGGCGCGGGTGGATCGGCAACTGCGTGCATTCCTCGGACGTGCGCGCGACTTCGTTGATCTGCGAGAAATCGAGGCCCGGATCGACGCCCTGCGAGTAGAGGTTCAGCGCGAGCGTGACGAGATCGACGTTACCGGTGCGCTCGCCGTTGCCGAACAGGCAGCCCTCGATCCGGTCCGCGCCGGCCATCACCGCAAGCTCGGCCGCCGCGACCGCGGTGCCGCGGTCGTTGTGCGGATGCACGGACACGATCAGCGCGTCGCGGCGCGCGAGGTTGCGGTGCATCCATTCGATCTGGTCCGCGTAGAAGTTCGGCGTGCCGACTTCGACCGTGGCGGGCAGGTTCACGATCGCCTTGTGCTCCGGCGTCGGCTGCCAGACGTCGAACACGGCGTCGCAGACTTCCTTCGCGAAATCCAGCTCGGTCGCCGTGAAGGTTTCCGGGCTGTATTGCAGCGTGAAATGCGTGTCGGTCGCGGCGTCGGCGAAGCGCTTGATCGTGCGCGCCGCGTTCACCGCGAGTGCCTTCACGCCGTCGCGGTCGAGGCCGAACACGATCTTGCGGAATTCCGGCGCGGTCGCGTTGTACAGGTGAACGATCGCGCGCTTCGCGCCGCGCAGCGAGTCGAAGGTACGCTCGATCAGGTCGTCGCGGGCCTGCGTGAGCACTTCGATCGTCACGTCGTCGGGAATGTGGCCGCCTTCGATCAGTTCGCGCACGAAGTTGAAGTCGGTCTCCGACGCCGACGGAAACGCGACCTCGATCTCCTTGAAGCCGATCGCGACCAGCATCTTGAACATCCGCATCTTGCGCGCCGCGTCCATCGGCTCGAACAGCGACTGGTTGCCGTCGCGCAGGTCGGTGCTCATCCAGATCGGCGCTTGCGTGATCGTGCGCGTCGGCCACATGCGGTTCGGCAGGTTGACGGGCGTGAACGGTCGGTACTTCGTCGCGGGGTTCTTCAGCATCATGATGTTCGGTCCTCGGTCGGTGGGTCGGGAAACCGCGGCGCGATGGCCATCAGTCGTGGTGGCAGGCTGCGCGCACAGCGGTGAAAACGGTGGAAAGCGGCACAACGGCAAAGCGGTACGGCGAACGACGGCCTTGGCGGTTGAGCGACCGGGACGGAGCGGAACGATTCGGAAGAAAGACGAACTCAGGCGCCGGTCGACAACCGGGGCCAGGTCGGTGATGCGGGGGAAATCTGGCGCTTCAGGAAAGAAGCAGATGGAAAGCGCGCAGCCGCAGACCCAGCCCGGAGAAACGGGCTAGTAGTCGTAGCGAGAAGAGGGGCTGGGCGGCTTGCATGGCCGGAATCAAATCACAGGGTGACGGGGGCTGTCAACGGGCCGGGTGCAAATGACGCCGAATTTGATCGCTCAGAATCAGTCCTGTCCGATAGGCGTCGCGCAGCCCCGTCGATATGCTTCATGGGTGCGGCGCCGGTGGAGCCCTGTTCACGTTCGGAGTGAGTGGGTCAATCCACTTCGCCGGTTGCCGCACCCCATTTCCATCGCGATCGGGTTTCGGCGCGGGCGTTCGGTGGTGGCCGGTGGGCGCGGCCATGACCGAGATGCTGATGTTGAAACGAACGCTGCCATATGCGAACGCCGAACGTCCGCGCCCAAGCCCGATTGCTGTCGCCTCCCCTGCCTCCCCGCCGGCGTTATCGCGCATCGTTCAGAAAAGCGATATGGGTGCCGATATAGTTTCCCGAATATCTGCAAATAGCGCCAATTAAACACGTTTCATTAAATCGATTAATCTCGGTTTTCGATTTACTGAACAATAGCCATTCCTCGGCGAATATTTTCTGATTTATTTTTCGGCATGCTCGATGCGTCGCATTTCAAACGGCAAACGTTTGCGCGACACAGCTCCAAGCCTTACCCATCATTCCTCAGGAGGAGAGCATGGCCGATTCTCAAACGTCTTCCAATCGCGCCGGCGAGTTTTCGATTCCGCCGAATACCGATTTCCGCGCGATTTTCTTCGCGAATGCCGCCGAGCAGCAGCACATCAAGCTGTTCATCGGCGACAGCAAGGAACCCGCCGCGTATCACAAGCTGACGACGCGCGACGGCCCGCGTGAAGCGACGCTGAATTCCGGCAACGGCAAGATCCGCTTCGAAGTGTCGGTGAACGGCAAGCCGTCAGCCACCGACGCGCGCCTCGCGCCGATCAACGGCAAGAAATCGGACGGCTCGCCGTACACGGTCAACTTCGGGATCGTCGTGTCGGAAGACGGCCACGACAGCGACTACAACGACGGCATCGTCGTGCTCCAGTGGCCGATCGGCTGACCTGACGCACGGCCGACGACCGACCACCGCCGGCCGCCTCCGGGCCGGCCGGCGGTCGGGCACCGCATTCAGCGGCGCCTCGCGCCGCACTCCACAGAAACCCGTCCTACCAACGGAGACATCCATGCCCCTCCTTTCGGCTTCGATCATCAGTGCCCCCGTGGCGACCTCGGAGACCTACGTCGACATCCCGGGCCTGTACATCGACATCGCCAAGGCAGAGATTCGAAACGGGAAACTGCAGGTCATCCTCAACGTGCCGACGCCGTACGCGACCGGCAACAACTTCCCCGGCATCTATTTCGCGATCGCGACCGACAAGGGCGTCGTCGCGGACGGCTGCTTCACCTATTCGTCGAAGGTGCCCGAAAGCACCGGGCGCATGCCGTTCACGCTCGTCGCGACGATCGACGTCGGCACAGGCGTCACGTTCGTGAAGGGCCAGTGGAAAAGCGTGCGCGGCAGCGCGATGCATATCGACTCGTACGCGAGCCTGTCCGCGATCGGGGAAACGGCGGTGTCATCGTCGTCGCCCGCCGGCGGCGGCAGCGAAACCGGTGCGGACAGCGGCAGCGGTGCCGGCGGCATCGGCGGCGGCGAGCGCGACGGCACGTTCAATCTGCCGCCGAACATCAAGTTCGGCGTCACCGCGCTCACCAACGCCGCGAACGACCAGACGATCGACATCTACGTCGACGACAACCCGAAACCGGCCGCCACGTTCAAGGGCGCCGGCGCGCAGGACCAGAACCTCGGCACCAAGGTGCTCGATTCCGGCAAGGGACGTGTGCGCGTGATCGTGATGGCGAACGGCAAGCCGTCGCGGCTCGGCTCGCGGCAGGTCGATATCTTCAAGAAGTCGTATTTCGGGATCGTCGGCTCGGAAGACGGCGCCGACGACGACTACAACGACGGCATCGTGTTCCTGAACTGGCCGCTGGGCTGAGTAGCACCGCCCTGCCCGCCGTCGCCACGCCGCCCGGCGTGGCGATCTGTTCGAGTGCGTCAGCCGGCGCACTCCCTGCCCGCGCCGCAAGAACGATCAAATGCCCCCGGCGCCGATACCATATAGTCCGGCCGACACACTCATTGGCACGCCATGAATCCGGTAGGACAAGCACTCTGGTTTATCGAAACCACGCTAGACACGGAACTGACGCTCGACAGGATCTCCGCCAGTTGCGACATGTCGCGCTTCGGCTTCTCGCGCCTGTTCTCGATGAACACCGGCTGGCCGGTCATGCGCTACGTGCGGTCGAGGCGGCTCACGCGCGCGGCACGCGCACTCGCGCAAGGCGCGCCGGACATCCTGCACGTGGCGCTCGATGCCGGCTATGGCTCCCATGAGGCGTTTACGCGCGCCTTCCGCGATCTCTTCGGCGTCACGCCCGAGGACGTGCGGGCACGGCGCACCCTCGACGGATTGTCTCTTGTGGAGCCGCTGCGCATGAAAGAACTGAAGATCATCGACGTGAGGCCGTCGCGCTTCGAAACCGCCGGCAAGCGGCTGATCGCGGGCATGAGCGACCGCTATACGTTTGACACCAACGAAGGGATTCCGGCGCTCTGGCAAGCGTTCATCCCATACATCGGTACCCTTCCCGGCCAGGTCGGGGACGTGACGTACGGCGTGTGCTGCAACCCCGATGCGGACGGCAGCTTCGAATACATCGCGGGCGTGGAAGTCACGAGCCGCGACCGGCTGCCCGCGCCGTTTCGCTGGGTCGAACTGGCGCCACAGCGGTACGCGGTGTTCGAACACGCCGGGCATGTCTCGACGTTGCACCAGACCTTCTACAGCATCTGGAACGGCTGGCTGCCGACGTCGGGATTCAAGGCGGTGGACGCACCCGAGTTCGAGCGCTACAGCGGCGACTACGATCCGGTGACGGGCGCCGGCGTGCTGGAAATCTGGTTGCCGGTCGAACCTGTGGCGTTAACGTGAACGAACGTGACAAACAATCGGACCACACTGATTCTGCAGCCAATGTGTTCGACTACGAAGTGCCCACACGATGAACCGGACGGGCTGCAGCTTCTCGAGGTGCGGGATTCACAGTCAGGATCGTGGCCGCGTATGCGGTCTCCCGACGAAGTTCGTTTGCGAAATCAGCGCCTGACGCCAGCGTGTTCACGCGAACGAAATGACGAGCTTCTTGCCGCACGCTGCGGCGTACTTGCGCAGCGTCGCAAACGACGGCGAGTGCTTCTCGCTCGAAAACGAAGCTTCGAGCCTCGATACGGCCGACGTCGTGGTGCCCATTCGTTCGGCGACCTGAGCCTGAGTCAGGCCCGCATCCTTGCGCGCGTCGAGCAACGCACGAAGCGCGGTGAACTCCTCTTCCAGTGCATCGTATTCCGCCTTGATGGCCGGATCGGTGAGCAGACGTGCGGTGTCTTCGGCAGTGTGTCGGACCGGTGCATACCGCTCCTCGCTTGTATGTGCGGGGCGAGCCTTAGCCATTGTTACGTACCTCCTTCATTCGCCTGCGGGCGATTTGCAACTCGTCGTTGGGTGTTTCCTGCGTCTTCTTGACGAAGGAATGCAGGACGACGAGTTCATATCCCCCCGGATGCAATAGAACACACGCCCGATGCCTTCACGGCCTCGCGGGCGCAATTCAAACAATCCTTCCCCCATCGCGCGCGAATACGGCATCCGCAGATCCGCACCGTGTTCTTCCATCGCCTCGATCAGTCGGAGGTAGCCAGCCAGAATGCCCTTGGGCAAAGCGAACACATCACGCTTTACCCGTTCGTCGTAGTACAGGATCGTCCACTTCTTCATCGCGATATTAGCAAATTTGCTAACTACCATCAAACCTGTCGAGTCCTTCCGGTCGGCGCGCTCCGGGCACGTGACCATCCGCATGTATTGCGACTCCTGCGACAAAGCGACATGCCCGCTGCCGGCCACGCGCCCCGATCAGGTACCTCTCGTCAGGCCAGGTGAACCGGGTATCCGGCTTCCGTTTGTCAATTCGACTTCTACACGCTTCCTTCAGACTCTAAGGCGACGTCTTTGCGATTCGTCAGTTAACCAAACGATCTAATTCCCACATTGCAAGTCCGCGGGGTCAGCCATCATGCAACGGGGAAAGCGTCGACATCGCAACTGACCGCAGCCAGGCGGCAGACGCGAGCTGCGTGCGCGCATCGAGCGCCACCTGGTTGAACGCCACGCGCCGCTCGCCCTTCAGCTTCGCCGCGTCGCCCGCCTGTACCAGCGCGACCGGGTCGACGAGACGGTCATGCCTGCGCACCTCGAAATGCAGATGCGGCCCTGTGGCCGTCCCCGTGCTGCCGACCGCGCCGACACGCTGGCCGCGCGCGACCCGCATGCCGGTTCGCAGCGTCGGCTCGAACGCCGACAGGTGCGCGTAGTACGACGCATAGCCGCCGTCATGGCGAATCACCACGTACTTGCCATAGCCGCGCGGCTCGGTGCCGATGAACGTCACGACCCCACGTTCCGACGCATGAACCGCGCGCCCGGCCGGTGCCGCGAGATCGACGCCGGAATGCACATGACGCGCGCCGGTCACCGGATGCACGCGCGCCCCGAAATGCGAGCTGATCCGCGTTGCGTTGACCGGCATCGCAAACCGCGAACCGGCGAGCGGCACGCCGTCGAAGTCGTAATAGCCCCCCGACGCGCCGTCAGCGGGCGCAAACCACACGCCCGTGACGTACTGGCCGCGAAAGCGAAGCTCGAGCGCCGTCACGCGCGTGCCGCCCGGCTGCATCGCGCTGTCGTCGGGTTCGTATGCGACGCGAAAGGTGTCGCCGAGTGCGCCGTGCTGTTTCAGGTCGATGTGCCCGGCGAGCATGCGGATGACCTGCTCGGCAACGCCGGCCGGCAGATCGGCGCGCGCCAGCGACGCCCGCAGGCTGCCGACGATCGCGCCGCCACGCGCGCCGCGCTCGGCCTCTTCGAGCACGAACGGTTCAGCGGCGGCGAGATCGACGGGACGCCGTTCATACGCGGCCCGTTCACCCATCGCGGGCAACGCCGATGCAAGACGGTAATCGAACCTCGACGCGTACGCGCGTTCGACCGCACCGCGCGCCGCATCGCACAGCACGCGGTAGGCCACACATGCACCGAAGCGCGCAACGGCGCCATCGCGTTCATGCACGCTCGGCACGTTCGGCACGGTCGACGCAGGCGACGCGTAGGCAACGTCGAGCGGCACTGCCGACGATGCATGCAAGCCGCCCCACGTCGTTCGCGCGGCATCGAAAAAGGGCACGTCGACAAGGTCGGCCGTCACGGGCGAGAACGGCGCGGTGTCGTGGGACACATGCGCCGATGCACCCGGTGAACCCGCCACACAGGCGGCCGCGACGACACCGCGCAGCAGCGCGCGGCGCATCGGGAAACCGCAAGCGCCGCGGAGCGCGGATAGACCTTGTTCGCGTGCGAGACGGAAACGCAGGTCTAACCGCATGACGTCGTCACTCGCTGTCTGTCAATGAAAAATCGGGAAAGAACCGGGTATCGCGGAGGAACGATCGTCGCGACCCGGCAACGTGAAGACGAGTGTATCGGCGCGATCGAAGCAGCTGAATAGGACAAGTCTCAGTTACTGGAAAAGTCGCTTCGTACTAGATCGAAATCGCGATGTCGTGCACCGACGGCACGGCTGTGCGGCATTTGACCCCACCCATGCAAGCGAACCATCGTGCCGCAGATACAGTCGAACGCTGCCGGCGCGTGAGCGCGAGCGTGCCCGACCACGGCACGTTCGCGTCGCATCGCGCACGGCTTCCTCAACCCGGAATTCCTTCATGTTTCTCGACCAACTACACCCGGAACGCTGGACGTTCCTGTGGAACGCACTGTCCACCCTCTCCATCAAGCTATGTGCCGGCCTGGCGCTGCTCGTCGTCGGCTGGTGGCTGTCGAAACGCATCGGCAAATGGCTGAACCGCCTGCTCTCGAACAAGGAGCGCGTCGACGACACGCTGCGGCCGATCCTCTGCGACGTGGCCGTGTGGGGCATCCGCATCGTCGCGATCGTCGGCGCGCTGTCGCAGCTCGGCATCGAAACCGCGAGCATCGTCGCGGTGCTCGGCGCCGCAGGCCTCGCGATCGGGCTCGCGCTGCAAGGCACGATGCAGAACATCGCGGCCGGCATCATGCTCCTGCTGCTGCGGCCGTTCAAGGTCGGCGACTATATCGACGGTGGCACGGGCGTCGCGGGCACCGTCGACGAGGTCGGGCTCTTCATGACGCGGCTGACGAAACCGGACGGCATCTGCGAGTACGTGCCGAACAGCGCGCTGTGGGGCAGCTCGATTCGCAACTACACGCGCAATCCGACGCGCCGCCTCGATCTCGAAGTGGAGGTATCGGTACACGACGACATCGACCGTGCGCTCGATGCGCTGCGCAAGCTGGCGCTCGCCGATCCCGACGTGCTCCGCGAGCCGGAACCGGACGTGATGGTGATGCGCTTCGACGACAGCACGGCGGTCGCGAACATGCGCGTATGGACGCACACCGACAAGTTCTGGGCGATGCGCTGGCGCCTCGCGCGCCAGGTGCGCAAGGCGCTTGCCGATGCGGATTGCGTGCTGCCGATCCGCGCACGCGAGCTGCACATCGTGCACGACGCGGAGCGCCGCGCCGACAGCACGCGAGCGCGCGCGCTGTAAACGGCGAAGGCCGCGAAGCCTGTTCCGCTTCGCGGCCCCCGCGACATCAGACGCAACACCAACGCTAGGTCACCGCCGCGTCACATCTTCACGATATCGAGCAGCGCCTTCTTGCCGCTCTTGTAAGTGAACACCGAGATCGCGCCGTGCTTCAGGTCGCCCTGCGGCGTGAAGCTCGTTTCGCCGATCACGCCGCGATAGTCGGTGGCCGGCATCGCGGCCAGCACCTTCGCCGGATCGGTCGAGTTCGCGCGTTTCATCGCGTCGACGATGATGTGGACGGCGTCGTACGAGAACGGCGCATACACCTGCATCGGCTGGTGGTAACGCGCTTCGTAGCGCTTCGCGAACGCCGCGCCGCCCGGCATCTTCTCGAGCGCGATGCCGGCTTCGGAGCACACGACGTTGTCGGAGGCCGGGCCCGCGAGCTTCGGCAGGTCGGTCGAGCACACGCCGTCTCCGGCGAGGATCTTCGCCCGCATGCCGAGCTGGCGCGCCTACTTCGCGAGCGGGCCGCCCGTCGCGTCCATGCCGCCGTACATGATCGCGTCCGGGTTCGCGCCCTTGATCTTCGTGAGGATCGCGCGGAAGTCGATCGCCTTGTCGTTGGTCGCGTCGCGCGACACGACCTTCATGCCGGCCGCCTTCGCGGCTTTCTCGAACTCGGTCGCGAGGCCCTGCCCGTACGCGGTCGAATCGTCGACCACGGCCACCGTCCTGATGCCCATGTTCTTCGCCGCATACATCGCGAGCGCGGGCCCCTGTTGCGCGTCGGTCGCGACGACGCGATAGGTCGTCTTGAAGCCCTGCTGCGTGTAGGTCGGGTTGGTCGCGGCCTGCGAGATCTGCACGACGCCGCCGTCGCGATAGACGCGCGACGCCGGAATCGACGTGCCCGAGTTGTGATGGCCGACGACACCGATCACCTTGTCGTCGACGAGCCGCTGCGCGACCTGCGTCGCGGTACGCGGATCGCCCGCGTCGTCCTGCGCGTCGAGCTGCAGCGTGACCTTCTTGCCGCCGATCATCAGGCCCTTCGCGTTGATTTCCTCGACCGCGAGGCGCGCGCCGTTCTCGCTGTCCTTGCCGAGATGCGCGATCGCGCCGGTCAGCGGCGCGACGTGGCCGATGCGCACGATCTCGTCCGCGCGCGCGGGCCATGCGGCCAGCGTGCACGTCAATGCGGCCGCGGTGGCGAGTGCCGTCTTGTGATGCCGGTTCATGCCTGTCTCCTCCTTTGTCGCACTTCGTTCGTGTTCGGATTCGTCGTTCGTCGAAGGCCGCGCATGCGCTCACGCGCGCCCTTCGAATCCCAGCAGTACGTTCACCGCGTTGATGCCGATCTCGTCGACCATGTAGCCGCCTTCCATCACGAACAGCGTCGGCAGGTTCAGGCGCGCGAGCGCCGCGCCGATGCGCAGGTAGTCGGGCGAGCGCAGCCGGAAATGGCTGATCGGGTCGTACTCGAAGGTATCGACGCCGAGCGAGACGACGAGCACGTCGGGCGCATGCGCGGCGATCGCGGTTGCCGCCTGGTCGAGCGCCGCCGAATAGGTGTCCCACAGCGTGCCCTTCGGCAGCGGCAGGTTCAGGTTGAAGCCTTCGCCCGCGCCGATACCGCGCTCCTCCGCGTAGCCGGAGAAGTACGGGTACGACACCGGCGCCTCGCCGTGGATCGATGCGAACAGCACGTCCGCACGGTCGTAGAAGATGTCCTGCGTGCCGTTGCCGTGGTGGAAATCGACGTCGAGCACCGCGACGCGCGCGGCGCCCTGCGCGATGCAGTGCTGCGCGGCGATCGCCGCGTTGTTCAGGTAGCAATAGCCGCCCATGTACTCGCGGCCCGCGTGATGACCGGGCGGGCGGCACAGCGCGAACGCTGCGCGCGCCGCGCCGCTCGACAGCAGGTCGGCGCCGGTGAGCGCCGAGTTCGCGCTCGCGCTCACGGCGTCCCACGTGCCGACGTTGATCGGCGCGCCGGCGTCCATCGCGTAGAAGCCGAGCTTGCCGTCGATGAACGCGGGCGGCGTCGCGGCGGCCGGCATCGCGCGCACCGGCCACACGAGCGGCAGCGCCTGGCAGGTGCGGCCCGTCGCGGCCCACTCGTCCCACGCACCGGCGAGGAAATCGACGTAGCGCGCGCTGTGCGCGGCCGCGTAGTGCGCGCGGTCGAACGGTTTCGGCGCGATGACGTCGCCAAGTCCTGCGGCACGCACCTGCGCGAGCACCGTCTCGGCGCGAAGGGGGTTTTCGAACGAATCGGTGATCGCGCCGTCCTTCAGTTCGACGCCGCGATGCAATTGGTGATCGCTGCTGTAGACCGTGAGCATGGTTGACTGTTGCGGTGAGGGTGGCAACAGTTTATTGACCGCAGGCGGCAATAACTTTGCTTTCGACGCGCGCCTTTCGTACAATTTTGCGAAAACCGCCTACGGAATCCCGGAAATGAGCAAAATTCGCGCTTCGGTCGAACTGGATGGCGTGGACCGCGCCATGCTGCGCCTGCTGCAGGACGACGGCGCGCTGTCGAACGCGACGCTCGGCGAGAAGCTGTCGCTGAGCGTCACGCCCTGCTGGCGCCGCCGCAAGCGGCTCGAGGACGAAGGCGTCATCACCGGCTACCAGGCGAATCTCGACCGGCGCGCGCTCGGCATGAACGTGTTCGCGTTCGTGCAGGTGACGTTCAACATGCATTCCGACGAGGATTCCGATCACTTCGAGGAGGTGATGCGACGGCACGACGAAGTGACGTCGTGCCACAAGATCACCGGCGCGGCCGACTACATCCTGCAGGTCGTCGCGGCCGATCTCGATTCGTACGCCGAATTCGTCGAGCGCGTGCTGCGCAAGCAGGCCGGGGTTTCGTCGATCCAGTCGAGCCTCGCGTTGCGCGAAGTGAAGTTCTCGTCGCGCGTGCCGGTGCCGGGCGCCTGAACGACGCGGCGAACGCAGGGGCCGTCAGCCGATTCTCCGAATACTCATCCCATGGAGCACCACCCATGAAGCGTTTCGTCCCTTCCCTGTCTCTGGCCGCCACGCTGGCCTGCGCGTTCGCACTGAGCGCCTGTGCCGCACCATCCACGCCGCCGGCCCAATCGTCGGCGCCGCCCGCACCGCCGATGGTCGGCAGCGATCGCGACGCGCATGGCTGCATCGGCTCGGCCGGCTATTCGTGGTGCGAAACGACCCGACGATGCGAGCGTCCGTGGGAACTCGCGAAGCAGAAGGGCTTCGCGAATTCGGCGCAAGCGTACGACCAGTTCTGCCGGAACGGTGCCGCCAAGTAAAGTGACGTGACGTCGCGCGATCGTGTCGCGGCACGCTGCCGCGACACGACGAGACACGAACAAGACGCTCCCGAAAACCCCTCGCGATCCCGCGCAGTTATCCACACGTTTCCCGGTTCCGCCGACCGTCATTCCGGAAACCCGGACACGCAAAAAACCCCACGAAAACAACGGTATTTTTCGTTTGTGACACAGCAAACGAGTTCGGTTACATTACGCGCCCCTTGCCACCCCGCCCCCCGCAAAACGCGTCGCGCGCGGCCTCTTTCCACGCAGCCTGAAGCGCCTTCCGCCGAGGCTTGCCGCAAGGGCCCGGGCGCGTCGTGCGCCACTGTGACGCAGGCGCTTGCCTGCCCGCGGGAAGCCGATCCGAAGGTGTCCTTCCCGACGGTTTCGCGTGCGCAAATGCAACGCAGCGCGGCGTCGATCCGGAATTCCGGATTCGCGATCCGGATCTCCGGATCGACGTTTCACAGCGGTCGACACGCGCGCCGGGCGGCTTGGCAAACCGATGCATCCAAGTTGAAAAAGGGATCTGCTGTGATCAAAACGTTACGGGTAATACTGTCGGCGCTCGCGCTGTGCGTCGCCGCGTCGTCCGCGCACGCCGCCGATACGAAGAAGGTCGACGTCCTACTGGTGGGCGGCGGCATCATGAGCTCGACGCTCGGCGTCTGGCTGCACGAGCTCCAGCCTGACTGGTCGATGACGATGGTCGAGCGCCTCGACGGCGTCGCGCTGGAAAGCTCGAACGGCTGGAACAACGCCGGCACCGGCCACTCGGCGCTCGCCGAACTCAACTACACGCCGGAGAAGGCGGACGGCAAGGTCGACATCTCGAAGGCCATCGAGATCAACGAGTCGTTCCAGATCTCGCGCCAGTTCTGGGCGTGGCAGGTCAAGCAGGGCGTGCTGAAGAACCCGCACTCGTTCATCAACTCGACGCCGCACATGAGCTTCGTGTGGGGCGACGACAACGTGCGCTTCCTGAAGAAGCGCTACGAGGCGCTGCAGGCCAGCCCGCTGTTCCGCGGCATGCAGTATTCGGAGGACTACGACCAGATCAAGCAGTGGGTGCCGCTGATGATGGAAGGCCGCGACCGCAACCAGAAGGTCGCGGCGACGTGGACGCCGATCGGCACCGACGTGAACTTCGGCGAGATCACGCGCCAGTTCGTCGGCTACCTGAAGACGCAGCCGAACTTCACGCTGTCGCTGTCGAGCGAAGTGCGCGAGATCACGCGCAATGCCGACGGCACGTGGCACGTGACGTGGGTCAAGCTGCACTCGGATGAACCGGCGCAGTCGGTCGACGCGAAGTTCGTGTTCATCGGCGCTGGCGGCGGTGCGCTGCACCTGCTGCAGGCGTCGGGCATCCCCGAGGCGAAGGACTACGGCGCGTTCCCGGTCGGCGGCTCGTTCCTCGTGACGGACAACCCCGAGGTCGTGAAGCAGCATCTCGCGAAGGCGTACGGCAAGGCGTCGGTCGGCTCGCCGCCGATGTCGGTGCCGCACCTCGACACGCGGATCATCGACGGCAAGAAGATCATCCTGTTCGGGCCGTTCGCGACGTTCTCGACCAAATTCCTGAAGAACGGTTCGTACTTCGACCTGCTCAAGAGCACCAACACGCACAACGTCGCGCCGATGATGCGCGTGGGCGTCGACGAATTCCCGCTGGTCCAGTACCTCGCCGGCCAGCTGATGCTGTCGGACGACGACCGCTTCAACGCGCTGAAGGAATACTTCCCGAACGCGAAGAAGGAAGACTGGCGCCTGTGGCAGGCCGGCCAGCGCGTGCAGATCATCAAGCGCGACCCGGTGAAGGGTGGCGTGCTGAAGCTCGGCACCGAGATCGTCAGCTCGCAGGACGGCAGCATCGCGGGCCTGCTCGGCGCGTCGCCGGGCGCGTCGACGGCCGCGCCGATCATGCTGAACCTGATGAAGAAGGTGTTCAAGGACAAGGTCGCGACGCCCGAGTGGCAGCAGAAGATCCGCCAGATCGTGCCGAGCTACGGCACGAAGCTGAACGACAGCCCGGCGAAGGTCGTCGAGGAATGGACCTACACGAGCGACGTGCTGCAACTGGCGCCGCCGCCGAAGATCGACATGGCGACGCCGTCGCAGACGACGGGCACGGCCCCGGCACGCCCCGCGAAGGCGTCGGCCGACATGGCGCTGTAACGCGTCCGGCCCCGATTCGCCGCACCGCACGGCCACCCTCCGGGGTGGCCGTTTTGCATGGCGGATGCGGATGCCGTGGCGTGCTTCGTCCTGCGGAGGCTTCGCCGGCTGCCATGCCGCCCGCCGCGCCGCTGCCGGCCGCCCGCTAACGGCCGAACCGCAGCCGGTCGCCCCGGCCGCTCGCCCGCTACGAGCCGAGCGC
>NZ_QOBB01000162.1:0-17245 GCF_024704855.1 Burkholderia sp. HAN2018
AAACCTGACTTACTTTAGTGTGAGACTCTTGATACTTTTGCTACCTGATCCGAGGATCAGCTCGCTTCCATCAAGCGCCCACACTTATCGGCTGTTAATTTTTAAAGAGCAATCTGCGAGGAACTTCGTGTTTCCCGGCAGCGCCGCGTTTTCAGCAGCAGAGAAGCGAGATTATGAACCGTGTTTCGCAGCTCGTCAACAACTTTTTACACTACATCGTTGCGACTGCGGGGCTCAACTTCCAGGCCAGCCGCGCGCCCGACACTGCAGCACACCACCAGCTTTGCTTCCCCTTCCGCGCTGCGTTTCCGTTAGCGCGAAAGAGGCGTGATTCTAAGCACCCTCTTCGAACTGCGCAAGGGGTTTCTCAAAAAATATAAGACCCCGCACGCTGTCGCGTGCGGGGTCTTATATAGAAGCAACTCAACCGGTCAGCCTGCGCGCACCTGGCGCGCGACGATTGCCATATAGTGATCGAGATCAGGCGTCACCTTGCCTTCTTCCTTTGCCGTATCGTCCCAGCGGCGCAGACGCAGCGCATCCTCCGCGAACGGGCGCAGCAGGAACGCCGCCGTCTCCTCTTCACTGAAGATGCCGCCCTGCAGCGCGAGACTGCGCACCGAGTCCGGCGACAGGCTCTCGAAGTAGCCGGCGTCCGTGCGGCACAGGCAGCGCTTTGCGTCGACGTGCAGCCGGATCGGCTCCAGCACCGCGTCGGAAAACAGCGGACGCAGGAACGGCAGCACGTAATACTGGTGCAGATCGTCGATCCCGCGCGCACTCGGCGTCTCGCCCTGACGATTCAGCAAATGCCCGAGATCATGCAGGAACGCCGCCGCGACCAGCGGCTCATCAGCCCCCGCCTCTTCCGCCAGCAATCCGCTCTGCAATGCATGCTCGAGCTGCGTGACCGGTTCACCGCTATAGGCCACATGGCCATGCTCGCGATACAGCCCGTGGACATCTTCCACCGTCAATGCCATTCATTCACTCCCAAGGCAGCGAAAACGTCTTCAGGTTCGTGAAACTCTTCATCGCCTCCTGAACGCCTTCCTTGTATCCGAGCCCCGAGTCCTTGATCCCGCCGAACGGCGACAGCTCGATCCTGTATCCGGGCACTTCCCATACATTCACCGTGCCGACGTTCAGCTCGTTCACGAACCGCACCACCGCCGCCGTGCTGTCCGTACAGATACCCGACGACAGCCCGAACGCCGTCCCGTTGCTGATCCGGATCGCGTCGTCGATCGTGTCAAACGCAATCACCGGCGATACCGGGCCGAAGGTCTCCTCGCGCACGATCGTCATCGACGGATCGACGTTGTCGAGCACGGTCGGCGCATACAGCGCGCCGCGCCGCACGTTGCCCGTCAACAGCCGCGCGCCCTGCGCGACCGCCTCCCCGACCCGCGCCTCGAACAGCCGCGCCGCTTGCTCGTCGATCACCGTGCCCATTTCGTTCGCGGGATCGAACGGATCGCCGTACTTCCATGCGCGCGTCTTCTCGACGAGCAATTCGGTGAAGGCGGGCGCGATCGAGCGCTGCACCAGCAGCCGCTTGACGGCCGTGCAACGCTGGCCCGAATTCCGATACGACCCGAGCACCGCCAGCGACGCCGCGCGTTCGAGATCGGCATCGTCGAGGACGATCAGCGGATCGTTGCCGCCCAGTTCCAGCACGATGCGGCGGTAGCCGGCCCGCGCGGCAATCGCCTTGCCGATCGCCACGCCGCCCGTGAAGGTGATCAGCGACGCATGCGGGTGCGTGACAAGCTCGTCCGCGATCTCGCGCGGATCGCCGGTCAGCACCTGCAGCATCGGCTCCGGCAGACCGGCTTCAACCAGCAGGTCGGCCAGATAGAGCGCCGACAGCGGCACCTTCTCCGACGGCTTCACGATCACGCGGTTGTTGGTCGCGATCGCCGGCGCGATCTTGTGCGCCACCTGGTTCATCGGATGATTGAACGGCGTGATCGCGACGATCACACCGTCGAGCGGCTGCCGCTGCGAAAACACGCGGCGCGCCTTGCCATGGGGCGTCAGGTCGCACGAGAAACTCTGCGCGTCGTCGCGCAGCGCCTCGACCGCCGCGAACTTCAACACGTCGGCCACGCGGCCGATCTCGTAGCGGGAGTCCTGTTTCGACAGCCCTGACTCGAGCGTGATCAGGTCGGACGCTTCCTCGGTACGCTCGCGCAGCAGCGCAGCCGCGCGTTCGAGGATCTCCGAACGCGCGTAACGCGTGAGCGTCGGCCGGTACGCCATCGCGTAGTCGAATGCCGCGCGCACATCGTCGACGCTCGCGAGCGGCACCGTACCGACGCGCGTGCCCGTGTAAGGGTCCATGACGTCGAGCGTGCGTTCGCGCGTCGCGCGCGTGCCGCACCAGCGCAGCGCCTCCGCGCGAAACGCCGGGTGATCGTGGCGGGGGTGAGCCATCATGTCGCGACCCGGTTCAGCACGAAATCGAACACGTCGAAATTGCGCGGGCGACGCGCAGGATCGACCGGCTCGATACGGCGATTGAACAGCAGCGGTACTTCCTGCTCCGACACGCCGCCATGCGAACGCAGCGGCACCGTGAGGCCCGACAGATCGTGTTCGCGCTCGCGCGTGCCGAGCGTCATGTCGCGGCGGCCGATCACGACGAGATCGCCGATCCGGTCGGCCGGCAGCTCGAAACGTGCCGCGGCTTCCGCGTTGTCGAGCACGAGCTCGACGCCGTCGAGGCCGCCGACGCGCCACATCGCCTCGGCCCGGTCGACGCCCGGCGCCAGATAGACCGTGGCAAACGAGCCGAGCGCGCCGTGGTGCACGACATAAGGATCCGTGATCGGCAGGATCACGCGCGCAGCCTGCGCGCCGTACCACCCGTCGAAGGCATCCTGCAGATAGATGACGTTCGGCCGGCCCGTCGCAGGATCGTGCTTCGCGTTCATCCCGTGGTCGGCCGTCAGCCCGATCGCCCAGCCGAGCGCGTCGAGCTGCGCGAGATAACCGTCCATCATCGCGTAGAACGCGTTCGCGCCGGCACTGCCCGGCGCGCACTTGTGCTGCACGTAATCGGTGGTCGACAGGTACATCAGGTCGACCTGGCGCGTCTGCGCAAGCCGCACGCCGGCCGCGAACACGAATTCGGACAGCGCCGCACTGTAGACGTCCGGCGACGGCAGGCCCACCCAGTCGAGCACGTCGACGATCCCGTTTTCGGCGAGATTCGCCTGCGCGGCCTTCTCGGCCGAAAAGCAGATGCCGTTCATCTGCCAGCCGAGCAGCCGGCGCAGCTTGTCCTTCGCCGTCACGACGGCCACCCGCGCACCGGCGTCGGACGCCGCCGCGAGCAGCGTGCCGGCCCGCAGATAGGCCGGGTCGTTCATCATGACTTCGGCGCCACGCCCGCCGTCGGCGGCCGGGTCCCAGAAATAGTTGCCGCAGATTCCGTGGACCGACGGCGGCACGCCGCAGACGATCGACAGGTTGTTCGGGTTGGTGAAGGTCGGCACGACGCAATCGGCGCGCCAGGCCGTGCCTTCCGCGATCATCCGGCCGATGAACGGCGCGACACCCGCTTCCACCGCCCGTTCGAGATAGTCGTACTCGCAGCCGTCGACGCAGACGACGACGGTCGGCTCGACCGGCAGCCGGTAGTGCCGGCCGTTGACGTCGACCGAGCGACCCGCAAGCTCCGTCGAGATGCCGGCCGCCGACGCGTCACCAGGTTGGCGCAATGCAAACGCGGCGTTCATGATGCCACCCGCTTGCCGCGCGGCACGCGCGCGGCGATCAGCAGCAGCGCCGCGAGCGACGCGCCCAGCATCAGCAGCGACAGCGCCGACGCCGGAAGGTAATACCCCCGCTCCACCTGGCCGATCACGACGATCGGCACGGTCGCGAAGCCGGGCGGATAAACCGTCAGCGTCGCACCGAGCTCGCCGAGCGACAGCGCGAAGCCGAGTGCGAGGCTCGCGCGCAGCGCCGGCACCAGCTGCGGCAGCAGCACGCGGCGCAGCACCATCGCGGGCGGCGCGCCGAGGCTCGCCGCCGCTTCGCGCAGCACGGTCAGCTCCGGACGCAGCGCCGCGGCCGCGCAGCGATAGCAGAACGGCAAGATCAGCGCGAGCTGCACGAGCACGACGATAGCCGCCGAGCTCGACAGGTCGACCGGCTTCTGGTGATACGCGATCAGCACCGCGAGCCCGAGCACGACGCTCGGCACGCCGTTCGGCACCATCACGAGGGCATCGACCACCGCGCCGAGGCCGCGCCGGTCGCGCCCTTCAAGCGCCAGCGCGAGCCACAGTCCGAGGACCGTGCCGACCGCCGACACGCCGAAGCCGATTTCGAGGCTCGTCAGCAGCGCGTCGTATTCCGGCGACCCGAGCCGCTCGAACCAGCGCAGGCTGTAACCGGCCGGCAAGATCGTGCCCGACCACTGCGTCGACACGCTCGACAGCGCGACGACGATGACCGGCAACACGAACAACCAGAAGCACGCGAACGCGGCCAGCGCGAGCGCCGCGCGCGATGCATGCTTGAGCACCGTGTCGCCCCAGCCGATCTGGCGGCGCGGCACGGCTTGCCCGATACGGAATTCAGCGGACATCGTTCCCTCCCGTCGCGCGCCGGTTCACCCGGCGATAAACCGCATACAGCGCCAGCGACAACGCGAGCATCACCACCGCGCCGGCCGACGCGGTCGGCAGGTCGAGGTCGACGGTCGCGCTGCTGTAGATCGCGACCGGCAGCGTGACGAGCCGCGCGCTGCCGAGCACGAGCAGAATCCCGAATTCGTTCAGCGTCAGCAGGAAGCACAGCACGGTGCCGGCGGCGATGCCCGGCCACGCGATCGGCAGCACGACGCGGCGGGCGAGCATCCAGCCGGAAGCGCCGAGGCTGCGCGCGGCTTCGATCAGCCGCAAATCGAGCGTCGCGAACGATGCGAGCGTCGGCCGCACGACGAACGGCGTATAGAACACGGTCTGCGCGAGAATCACGCCGCCGATGCCGAACAGGAAATCGAGCGGCGCATTTTCGAGATGAAACAGGTGCTGCAGCGCGATGCTGATCGAGCCTTGCGAGCCGTACAGGAAGATCAGCGTGAACGCGACGAGGAACGACGGAAACGCGACGTACAGCTCCAGGAAGCGCGTGACGAGCGACGCGCCCGGAAACGGGTTGAAGAACAGCAGCGCGGCCAGCAGCACACCGAGTACCGACGCGGTGCCGGCGCTCGCGAACAGCACGCCGAGCGTGGTCAACAGCACGTTGCGGGTGTCGGGGTTACCGAAGAACGTCCGGTACGCGGCGAAACCCAGCCCGTGGTCGCCCGACACGCTCAGCAGCACGAGCCGCACCAGCGGGTAGACGACGAGCGGGCCCAGCACGACGATCGCGAGCGCGGCGAGGTGCAGGTCGCCCATGCGCTTGCGGCGCCGCGCGGCGGCGGCGTGCGCGGCGGCCGACGCGAGCACGTGCGGCGGCAGGCCGGCTTCAGGGCTCGATAAGGACGACATCGTCTGCCTCGCAATGCAGGGAAACGCGCGCACCGCGCTCGGGAGCCGCACCGCGGCCGCGTTGCATCGTGACGCGCACGGGCTCGTCGGGCGCCGCATCGATCGTGACCGCGATCGACAGGTCCGCGCCCTGCCATTCGACAGACGACACCGTGCCGTGCAGCCCGCCCGCGGCGGGCGGCATCACGGTCAGGCGCTCGGGGCGCACGCACGCCACCTTGCCACGCACTTCATGGCGGGGATCGCCGAGCGGAAAGATCACATGCGGCGGCAGCAGGTTCGCCGGGCCGAGATAACGCGCGACGTAGCCGTCCTGCGGCGCGTCGTACAGCTGCTGCGGCGTGCCGAGCTGCGCGATGTGGCCGTCGCGCATCAGCAGCGCGCGGTCGGACAGCACGAGCGCGTCGTCGCGGTCGTGGGTCACGCAGACGACGGTCAGGTTCGGCAGGCGCTCGTGCAGCGCCTTCAGTTCGCTGCGCACCGAGGCGCGCAGGTTGGCGTCGAGCGCCGACAGCGGCTCGTCGAGCAGCAGCACGTCCGGCTCGATCACGAGCGCGCGCGCCAGCGCGACGCGCTGCTGCATTCCGCCCGACAACTGCGCGGGCAGGTGGTGGCCCGCATCGCCGAGCTGCACGAGCTTCAGCGCATCGGCGACACGGCGCGTCACTTCCGACGACGCCATGCCGCGCGCGCGCAGCCCGAAGGCGACGTTCTCGAACACCGACAGGTGCGGGAACAGCGCGTAATTCTGGAACAGCAGACCGAGATTGCGCTTGTGCGGCGGCGCGTAGGTCAGGTCGCGTCCGGCAACGGTCAGCGTGCCGGTCAGGCCGTCGGCCTTCACGAACCCGGCGATGAAGCGCAGCAGCGTGGTCTTGCCGCAGCCGCTCTTGCCGAGCACGGTCAGAAATTCACCGGCACCGATCGACAGCGACAGATCTTCCAGCACCGTGCGCGCGCCGTAGCGCACGCTCAGGTGTTCGACCTGCACGCCGCCCGGCGCGCCGGACCGCAGCATTGCTCGCGGTTCGGCGGCGCCGAATGCGCCGGGATGGGTCAGGGTGGTTTCCACCGGGTTCATCCTCTTGCTCACGAATACAGGCGGCGGGCGCCGATCACTTCGGCTTGACGACGTCGAGCTGCTTGCCCGAGCTGCCGATCACGTCCTTCTTCCAGCGCTCGATCCACACCGGCTTCTTCGCCATCACCTGGGTCCAGTCGACCGGGATCAGCTTCACGCCCGCGATCGCCTTCTTGACCGCTTCGCCGTTCTTGCCGGCCAGCGGCACGTCCGTGCGGCCCGGGATGCCGTACATGTCCGGCACCTTCGACTGCACTTCCGTCGACATCAGGTAGTCGATCAGCTTCTTGCCGGCGTCCTGGTTCGGGCCGCTCTTGATCAGGCCGATGCCGTACGGGAGCTGGAACGTGGTCGGCTGGTCGCCGTCCTTCGCGGCCAGGAAGATCGGCTTGACGGACAGCGCGCCGTGTTCGGCATCGTCGAGGTCCATCTGCAGGTCGCCGTTCGCGACGCTGATCTCGTTACGCGACAGCAGCACGTTCAGGTAGCCCGTGCCCTTCGTGTGGAACTTCACGCTCTGCGACAGTTTCGCGAGGTAGTCGAACGCCTTGTCCTCGCCCATCAGCGACGTCGTCAGGATCAGCACGGCCATCCCGTCGCCGGCCGTGGCCGGGTTCGAGTACGCGACCTTGCCGGCATAGCTCGGCGACAGCAGGTCGGCGAACGTCTTCGGCTGGCTCTTCACGACGTCCGGGTTGATCGCGAACGAGAAGTAGTTGTTCACGAACGTCGCCCACGTGCCGTCTTCCGCCTTCGCGATCGTCGGCACGTTCTTGTAGTTCACGCTCTGGTACGCCTGCAGCAGGCCCATCTGGCCGGCTTGCTGAATGAAAGGCGGCAGCGTGACGATCACGTCGGCCTTCGGGGAATTCTTCTCGATGTTCGCGCGGTTGACGACTTCGCCGCTGCCCGCCGTCACGATGTTGACCTTGACGCCTTCCTTCTTCTCGAACGCCGGCAGCACATCGCGATAGAGGTTCTCGAGACCGTCTGCCGTGTACAGCACGACCGCGCTCGCCGCATGCACGGGCAACGCGGCGCCCATCAGACCGGCGACGGCGGCGGCCAGTGCAAGCTTGCGGAACGCGCCGGCAGCGGCGCGCGAGGAATTCTGCAGTGTCATCTCACTTCTCCGTAGGCGGAACACCAAATGGCCGGGGCACGATCCGGCTCTCCTGTTATCTCCGGGCAAGGCCGATCAACGGCCTGCCTCGCCGCCGCGCCGAGGTCAGGTTTCTCGCGGCAAGCGAAGGATCACAGCGTTCGATGACAAACCCGTGACGAATGCCACAATTTCCAAAAAATGACACATTTTGCCAATATCATGCAAGTCCATTCAGAAATGCCGCCCGGCGTTTCTTTCCGACCTTTGCAAGGAAAAACCATGTCCGATCCGATTCTTCTTACGCCCGGCCCGCTCACCACGTCCGCCACAACCCGCCACGCAATGCAACATGACTGGGGCTCGTGGGATGCCGCGTTCAATCAACTGACGGCCAGCGTCTGCGCGGACCTCGTCGCCATTGCGCATGGCGGCGACGAGTACGTGTGCGTACCGATGCAGGGCAGCGGCACGTTCTCGGTCGAAGCCGCGCTCGGTACGCTGGTGCCGCGCGACGGCGTCGTGCTGGTGCCCGACAACGGCGCGTATTGCGCGCGCATCCTGAAGATCCTCGGCCGGCTCGGTATCGAAGCGATCGCTTTGCCGTTCGGCGAGGATGCGGCCGTCGATCCGGCCGCGATCGAAGCCGCGTTCGCGCGCGAGCCGCGCATCACGCACGTCGCGCAGGTACATCTGGAAACGAGCGCCGGCATCCTGAACCCGCTCGACGACATCGCCGCCGTGTGCCGACGCCACGGCAAGCGGCTGATCGTCGACGCGATGAGCTCGTTCGGCGCGCTGCCGATCGCGCTGGCAGGCAGCGGCATCGATGCGCTGATCTCGGCAAGCGGCAAATGTCTCGAAGGCGTGCCGGGGATGGGGTTCGCGATCGTGCGGCGCGATGCGCTCGAGGCCGGCGAAGGCAATTCGCCGTCGCTGGCGCTCGATCTCCACGATCAGTACGCATACCTGCGCAAGACAGGCCAGTGGCGCTTCACGCCGCCGACGCACGTGATCGCCGCGCTGCGCGCCGCGCTCGACCAGTATCTCGCCGAAGGCGGCCAGCCGGCGCGCGGTGCGCGCTACGCGGACAACTGCCGGGCGCTGGTCGAATCGATGCGCGCGCTCGGCTTCGCGCCGTTCCTCGATGCGAACGTGCAGGCGCCGGTGATCGTCACGTTCCACGCGCCCGACCACCCGGCCTACGATTTCCGCCGCTTCTACGACGCCGTGCGCGATGCCGGCTTCATCCTGTACCCGGGCAAGCTCACGCAGCTCGAGACGTTCCGCGTCGGCTGCATCGGTGCGATCGACGCCAACGATATCCGGCGCGCGGTCGCGGCGATCGCGCAGGCGGTCGAATCGCTCGGTATCGCGGTGCAGCACGCATAAGGGTGCGCGCAGCGCGTCGCGCCGACAAAAAAGCCCGGCGGCCTACCGGCCGCCGGGCGAACGCACAGGATGCGCGTGGAGGCGATGCTTACAGTTCGATCCGCTTGATGTCGCCGACGACGAAGATGTAAGACAGCGCACCGATCAGCGCGATCACGCCGATGAACACGAGCGCGCCGACGAACGAGCCGGTCGATGCGACGATGAAGCCGACGACGAGCGGCGTGATGATGCCGGCCAGGTTCGCCGCGAAGTTGAAGATGCCGCCGGTCACGCCGAGCAGGCCGTCCGGCGCGATGTCGGACACGAGCGTCCAGCCGAGCGCGGCCATCCCCTGCGCGAAGAATGCGACCGACATGATCGCGATCACGGCTTCGTTGCTCTGCACGTAGTTCGCGAGAATGATCGTCGACGCGAGCAGCAGGCCCGCGATGATCGGCAGCTTGCGCGCGAGGTTCGCGGACTTGCCGCGGCGCAGCAGCCAGTCGGAGAAGATCCCGCCGAACATCACGCCGACCGACGCGGCGATGAACGGCATCACCGCGAAGAAGCCGATCTTCAGCCAGCCCATGTGGCGCTCGGTGGCGAGGTAGGTCGGGAACCAGGTCAGGAAGAACACCAGCGTCGAGTTGCCGGCGAACTGGCCGAGACAGATACCCGCGAGCTGACGCTTCTTCAGCAGCTTGCCGGCCATCGCCCAGCTGAACTTCTTCTGCGCGCCCTTGGCGCCTTTGTCGCCGTCCTTGCGTGCACTGTGCACGAGACCGCCGCCCGCCTCGATATACGCAAGCTCCTCGGAGTTGGCGCCCGGATGGTTGCGCGGCTCATGATAGAACTTCCACCAGACCAGGCCGAACGCGATGCCGATCGCGCCGACGACCCAGAACAGCGAGCGCCAGCCGAACGCGCCCATCAGCGCGAACAGCACCGGGCTGAAGAACGCGAGGCCGATGTACTCGCCGACCGTATACGTACCGGTCGCCATCGCGCGCTCGTTCTGCGGGAACCACGTCGCCACGACCCGGCTGTTGGTCGGGAAGCACGGCGCCTCCGTCACGCCGAGCCCGAGCCGGCATGCGAGCAGCGTCGCGATGCCCGGCACGAAGCCCTGCAGGAACGTGCAAAGCGACCACAGCGTCATCGACCAGTAATAGGTGATCTTGCTGCCGAAGCGGTCGAGGAACAGGCCGCCGGGCACCTGCATCGCGACGTACGTCCACGAAAACGCGGAGAACATGATGCCCATCACGGCCGCATTGATGCCGAGCTCCTTGGTGAGCTGCGGTGCAGCCACCCCCAGCACGGTGCGGTCGAGATAGTTGATCATCGTGCCGATCGCGAGCAGCGCGAGAATCTTGTAGCGCGCCGAGGTGCGCCGGACCGTGCCGGCCGCCGCGGGCGCGGCGTTCGAGTGGGTGGTGTGCTGCATGATTGTCTCCTGATCTCTTTTTTCAGCTAGTCGGTAGAAGGGTCAGCGTGCGACCAGCGACTGAAAGTGTTCGAACATCCGTTCGTCGTCCGGCGTTCGTCCGGTGAAGATCTCGAACGCATCGACGGCCTGGTACACGGCCATCCCGCCTCCCGGCAGCGTCGCGCAGCCGGCCGCGCGCGCGGCGCGGACCAGTTCGGTTTCGAGCGGGAAATACACGATGTCGGCCACCCACATGCCCGCGTGGAGCAGCTCGGCCGGCAGCGGCAGGCCCGGATGCTTGGCCATGCCTGTCGGCGTTGCGTGGATCAGGCCCGTCGCGGTGCGCATCGCGTCCGCGAGATCACCGCCCTGCACAACCCGTGCCGCGGGGAAGCGTTGCTGCAGTTCAGCCGCGAGGGCGGCGGCTCGCGTGCCGTCGACATCGAAAATCGTCAGTTCGGCCGCGCCCATCTGCAGCGCGGCGTGCGCCACGGCCGCGCCCGCGCCGCCCGCGCCAAGCTGGACGACGCGTTCGAGCGACGCGTCGGGCAACCCGCGGCGGAACGATTTCGCGAAGCCCGACCAGTCGGTGTTGTGGCCGATCCGCTTGCCGTCCTTGAACAACACGGTGTTCACCGCGCCGAGCGCACGCGCATCGTCCGACAGCGCGTCGAGGTGCTCGATCACGCGCTGCTTGCACGGGTGCGTGATGTTCAGGCCGTTGTAGCCCATCCGCTGCGCGGCATCGAGCAGTTGCGGCAGTGCGTCGACGGTCACGCCGAGCACGTCGAGGTCGATCCGCCGGTAGACATAGCCGAACCCCTGGCGGAAACCTTCTTCCTCGTGCATCGCGGGCGACAGCGAACCGCCGATGCCCTGGCCGATCAGGCCGATCAGAAACGACGGGCGGCTCATCGCGCGGCTCCCTGCGCGAACAGCGTCGCCAGACGCTGCAGCGCGAACACGTAGCCTTCGGTGCCGCAGCCGCAGATCACGGCTTCGGCAACCGCCGACACATAGGAATGGTGACGGAACGCCTCGCGACGATGCACGTTCGAGATATGAACTTCGATCACCGGCTTCGCGATCGCGGAAAGCGCGTCGGCCAGCGCCACCGACGTATGCGTATAGGCAGCCGGGTTGATCACGATGCCGTGCGTATCGTGACGCGCGGCGTGCAGCCAGTCGATCAGCTGATGCTCGGCGTTCGACTGGCGGAAGTCGATTTCCAGCCCGAGCGCTTCAGCGGCCGTACGGCAGCGCTGCTCGACGTCGGCGAGCGTTTCCGCGCCGTAGATATGGGGCTCGCGCGTCCCCAGCAGATTCAGGTTCGGGCCGTTCAGCACCAGCACCTTGGGCTTGCTCATGGTGTTTCTGCTCCTAAAACGGGGGCGCATCGCTAGCCGACGTCGCCCCCTGACGTCAAGATTTGGCGCTAGTGTGCGCTTGCGAAAGCGCAATGTCTTTTCGGGTTTTCGCTAATTTGTACCACCTAGTTAGTTTGTACAATACGCATCACTAACCCAGTAAATTCGGGATATGGCGTTCGTCGTTAATTCAACGACTGGTTCATTCAGGGTCGATTCGATCGGCGCCGTGCCCCGCTCATCCGCAGGATTCGCCCATGAAGCGCTCGATCGCCACCGTGTCACTGTCCGGCACGCTCGCCGGGAAGCTCGCCGCCATCAAGGCCGCCGGCTTCGACAGCGTCGAAATCTTCGAAAACGACCTCGTCTACTTCGACGGATCGCCGGCCGACGTCCGGCGCATGGCCGCCGATCTCGGCCTCGACATCGTGCTGTTCCAGCCGTTTCGTGACTTCGAGGGCGTGAGCGCAGCCCAGCTCACCCGCAACCTCGATCGCATCAAGCGCAAGTTCGACGTCATGCATGCGCTCGGCACCGACCGCATCCTGGTGTGCAGCAACGTGTCGGCCGACACGAGCGCCGACGACGGGCTGCTCGTCGACCAGCTCGGCGCGCTCGCGGAAGCCGCGCGGCAAGCCGGCGTGGTCGCCGCGTACGAAGCGCTCGCGTGGGGCCGAGTCGTGAAGCGGTACGGCCATGCGTGGAAACTCGTGAATGCCGTGAACAGCCCGCACCTCGGCCTTGCGCTCGACAGCTTCCATACGCTGTCGCTCGACGATTCTCCGGACGCGATCGCCGACATCCCCGGCGACCGGATCGCGTTCGTGCAGATCGCCGATGCGCCGAAGCTCGCGATGGACGTACTCGAATGGAGCCGCCATTTCCGCTCGTTCCCGGGGCAGGGCGACTTCGACCTCGCGCGCTTCACCGCGCGCGTGATCGAATCGGGCTACACGGGGCCGCTGTCGCTCGAGATCTTCAACGACGGCTTCCGCGCGGCGCCGACCGCGATCACGGCCGCCGACGGCCATCGCTCGCTGCTCTACCTGGAAGAACTGACACGCGAGCAGCTCGCGCGGGACGGCCGCGCGCCGGCCGCCAGCCAGCCGCTGTTCGCGCCGCCGGCGCCGCCCGCGCATGTCGGGTTCCAGTTCATCGAATTCGCGGTCGACGCACAGGCCGCGGCAACCGTCGGCGAATGGCTCGGCCGGATGCGCTTCCGGCTCGCGGGCCGGCATCGGTCGAAGGACGTGACGCTGTTCCAGCACGGCGCCGCGTCGATCGTGCTGAACGCGGAACGCGACTCGTTCGCCGATGCGTTCTTCCAGCAGCACGGGCTGTCGCTGTGTGCTTCGGCATTCCGCGTCGACGACGCGAAAGTGGCGTTCGAGCGTGCGGCCGGTTTCGGCTATGCGCCGTTCTCCGGCCGCGTCGGGCCGAACGAACGCGTGCTGCCGAGCGTGCAGGCGCCGGACGGCAGCCTCGAGTATTTCGTCGACGAAGCGCCGAACGCGCCGACGCTGTATGAATCGGACTTCGTGCTGACCGACATCGACGGCCCGAGCGAGGTCGGCCCGCTGACGGGTATCGATCACGTGTGCCTGGCACTGCCGGCCGACGCGCTCGATACGTGGATCCTGTTCTTCAAGACGGCATTCGGCTTCGAGGCCGAACGCAGCTGGCTCGTGCCCGACCCGTACGGGCTGATGCGCAGCCGCGCCGTGCGCAGCGCCGACGGTTCGGTGCGGATCGCGCTGAACGCGTCGGTCGACCGGCACACGGCGGTCGCCGAATCGCTCGACCGCTACCACGGCACGGGGCTGAACCACGTCGCGTTCCGCACGGACGACATCGTGAAGACGATCGCCGCGTTCGCGGCGGACGGCATTCCGTTCCTGCGCATTCCGCCGAACTACTACGACGATCTCGCCGCACGCTACGCGCTGCCGGACGAGTTGATCGACACGCTGAGCACGCATCACCTGCTGTACGACCGCGACGAGCACGGCGGCGAATTCCTGCACGCGTATACAGAACTGGTCGACAACCGCTTCTCGCTCGAGATCGTCGAGCGGCGCGGCGGATACGACGGCTACGGGGCGGCAAACGCAGCCGTGCGCCTGGCCGCGCAGGCGCAGCACAGGAAATAAGAGAAAGAGACGAACCTGGATTTCGGGGCCGAATCACATTCGCTGCCCCGCAGCTGACTCAAAGGGCCGCATCCCGCGCGCACCATCGCGGTGAATCGCGCGGCAGCGCACCCGCCCGCGCGGCTTGCCGCGATCGGGCCGGGAACCGCGCCCGTCTCACGTTACATCCCGTAACCCGTACCGCAGCGCAGCATCCGGTCCGCGGCCGCAGTTTTAAGAATCGCTTAAGTCTTCGACGGCACCATCCGCAACCAGTACCCGATAGTTATCTCGAAAAGGAGGAAAGCGATGAGCGCCGTAGAAGCACCCGCGGGCCGCCCGGCCGCGCCCCCTGCAAAGAAGACGATGCTGCGCCGCCTGCTCAGTCATCATGAAATCGCGACGCTGCTCGTGCTGCTGCACGCACCGATCGGCGCGAACGCCAAACCCGAACTGCCTGCGCTGCAGGAAGCCGGCCTCGTCGAGATGGTCAAGCTCGACGCCGATACGGCCCCCAGCTTCCGGCTGACCGAAAACGGCACCGCCGTCCTGAAAGGGCTCGGCTACCGCTGAGCCGCGGTTTTCACCGCTTCACCGTTTCCCCGTATCGCCCCGATCCCTGCGACTCGCCGACCCGTTCGACGTGTCGCGTCACCCCGCCCGCTCCTGCAGCATCAACCGGTATTCCGTCGGCGTCACGCCGACCGTCGCCTTGAACTGGCGCGTGAACGCGCTGTGATCCGTATAGCCGCATAGCGCCGCGACGTCGGTCACCTTGTCGTGCGTGACCAGCAGCGCGGTGGCCGCATCCAGCCGCGTCTTCAGCAGCACCTGGCGCGGCGTCAGGTGGAACACCTTGTGGAAGTAGCGCTCGAGCTGCGCGACCGACATCCCGGCCATCTGCGCGAGCTGCTTCAGGTTCAGCGGCTGTACGTAGTGATCCTGGATGTGCTGGACCACGTCGGCGAGCCGGCTGTACGCCGGGTGCGATCCCTCGTGCGCCTTCAGGTCGCGCGAGATGCCCGCGAGGCCGACCACCCTGCCTGCGGCATCGCGCAGCGGCTCCTTGCAGGTCAGGCACCAGCCCGGCTGGCGGCCCGGATACAGGTGCAGCTCGAGCTGGTCCATCAGTTGCTGGCCCGCGTTGATCGTCGCCATGTCCTGCTCGAAATAGCTGCGGCCGAAGCGGCGCGGAAACACTTCGTCGGCCGTCTTGCCGAGCAGGTCACGCTTGTCCTTGTAGCCGCAGCGCATCGCCAGCGTGCGGTTGACGAGCGCGTAGCGGCCGTTCGCGTCCTTCACGAAGAATGCGACGTCCGGCAGCGCATCGAACACCGGTTCGAGCAGGCGGAAGTGCGCGAGCATCGCGCCGAGATCGGCGTTGTCGGGCTGGTAGCGCAACGTATCGGACAGGCTCATGGGCGGTACGGCTGGCAAGGTCGTCATCCCGGCAACCGCAATGCGAGTGGCAGATGGCGTCGATTATAGAAGCGCCCCTCCGATCGCGTCGCGCCGATCGCAAGGGCGGGCAAGCTGGCGGCAGCCGTCACGTCGCGCCGTCGGCCGACCGGCTTCGACACGCAACATACGTTGCATGCACAACCACTGCGCCGCGCATGCGGCGGCCGGCCGCAAATCCGCATGCGCCGATGCCGACCTGCCACGAGCGCACAGGCTCACCGGCGCACCGGCACCGCGTGCTCGAACTCGCCAGCATAAAAATGCAACCGTACAGCGTCTTGGCGCGTTTGCGCATTCGGCATGACGATTTCGGCATATATCAGGGTTATCGACGATATGCCGATATCGTCGCCGGCCGCGCACCGAACGCGCAAGACGCACGCATTTTCGCTGTCTAGACTTCGCTTCACGGTCACGAGACGATCTTCCGCCGCGGCAGCGACCGGCGTGCAGGGCCTGCGGCATCGGCCACCACACGCGCCGATTCCGGCACAGCCCGGGCAGCACGCGGCAAGCACGCACGGCCCTCGCATCGGCCTGCCGACCGAACCGTCTCGCCCGGTTTACCGGTGCCGGCCCGCCAGCCGGCGGCGGCCCAACCACGCCATCAAGGGGAAGTGAAAGTGAAGCTGAAGGTATCGCACGTCGCGCTGGCCGCTGCCTGCGCACTGTCGGGCGCGCACGCCATTGCCGCCGACGTCGTCAAGATCGGTTTCGCCGCACCGCTGACCGGCCCGCAGTCGAACTACGGCACGGACATGCAGAAGGGCGTGCAGCTCGCGATCGCCGATTTCAACGCGACGCGTCCGACGATCGGCGGCAAGCCCGTCACGTTCCAGCTCGATTCGCAGGACGACCAGGCCGACCCGCGCACGGGCACGACCGTCGCTCAGCGGCTGATCGACGACAACGTCCGCGGGATCATCGGGCACTTCAACTCGGGCACGAGCATTCCCGCGTCCGACCTGTACGATCGCGCGGGGCTGCCGCAGATCTCGATGGCCACGTCGCCGCAATACACCGCGCGCGGCTACAAGACGACCTACCGGCTGCTGACGAGCGACGCGCAAGCGGGCCGCATCGTCGGCACGTACGCGGTGAAGACGCTGCGCTTCAAGCGCATCGCGATCATCGACGACCGCACGGCCTACGGCCAGGGCATCGCCGACGAATTCGCGAAAGCCGTCGAGGCGGCGGGCGGCACGATCATCAAGCGCGACTTCACGAACGACAAGGCGCTCGATTTCTCCGCGATCCTGACCAACCTCAAGGGGATGAACCCGGACGCGATCTTCTACGGCGGCGGCGACGCGCAATCGTCGCCGATGATCCGCAAGATGCGCCAGCTCGGGATGAAGTCGGCGTTCGTGACGGGCGAGATGTCGCGCTCGCCGACGTTCCTGAAGGTCGGCGGCGACGCGGCCGAAGGCGCGATCGTCTACATGGGCGGGCTGCCGAAGGAGAAGATGCCGGGCTTCGCCGGTTACGCGGCACGCTACAAGGCCCGCTTCAACGAAGACGTGATCACCTACTCGCCGTACTCGTACGACGGCACGATCGCGCTGCTCACCGCGATGAAGGACGCGAACTCGACCGACCCGAAGGTGTACACGCCGTATCTCGGCAAGGTGTCGGTCAAGGGCGTGTCGGCCCCGAGCATCGCGTACGACGCGAAGGGCGACCTGAAGGATGCGCCGGTGACGATCTACAAGGTCGAGCGCGGCACGTTCAAGCCGGTCGATACGATCGCCGGCAACTGATACGCAACCCGGCCCCGCGCGGCGCGTCG
>NZ_QOBB01000163.1:0-17198 GCF_024704855.1 Burkholderia sp. HAN2018
AGCGTCAGCACGCACGCGGCCGCCGCGAGCCGGCCGACCAGCGCCGGCGCGAGCCACGCGGCGCAAGCCGTCGCCAGCGTGCAGCCCGACGCGCAGCCGAGCAGCACGAAGTTCACGAGCGTCAACGGGCTCGCCCATTCCTGCAGGAAACGCAGGCACGCGTAGATCATCGCGGTACACACGAACAGCGCGACGCTCGCGAGCGCGCCGGCCGCGCCGATCAGCAACGTGCCGGGCCAGCCGAACAGGTGGGCCACGCCATACGCGAACGCGCACGCGAGAAACACCGGCAGCGCGATGCATTCGCGCGACAGCCACGACGTGCGCCACATCGCGATCGCGCGCCACGCGCGTTCGGGGTGGCCGAGATGGAAGAACGACGCGAACAGGCCGAGCACGCCGAGCGCGCCCGACAGCGCGGCGCCCGTCACGTAGAACGCGGCGGCCACGTCGACGCCGGCCAGGCGCGCGAGCGCCTCGACGCTCACGAGCGTCAACAGCAAACCCTGTGCGGCGCCGCACAGCGTGGTGAGGAAAACGACCGAAAAGGCTGGACGCATGGCAACTCCGTCTGGTTCTGGATGAAAAGCGCGGGGCTCAGCGCTGCGTCGCGAGCGATACGAGATCGACGTCGCCACGCGCCGCGCGAGCTTCGAACGAGTCGCTCTCGTCGCGGCCGGTCGACCCGCTGCCGCATCCGCCGCCGCTGCCGCATGCGCACGACGCCTCGGTCTTCACGCGCGGCAGGTAATGGTTCGACGGCCGCGTGCCCCATTCGGGCATCAACGCATAACCGCCGCGCTCGCGGATCGCGCGCGACACGTCCGACTCCGGATCGTGCACGTCGCCGAACAACCGCGCCGACGTCGGGCATGCGAGCACGCACGCGGGTTTCCGATCGCGTTCGGGCAGTGCGTCGTTGTCGATGCGGTCCGCGCATAGCGTGCACTTCGTCATCTCCTTGCGGCCTTCGTCGAGTTCGCGCGCGCCGTACGGGCATGCCCACGCGCAGTACTTGCAGCCGATGCACTTGTCGTAGTCGACCAGCACGATCCCGTCCGACTTGCGCTTGTAGCTCGCACCGGTCGGACAGACGGGCACGCACGGCGGATCCTCGCAATGCAGGCACGACTTCGGGAAATGGATCGTGTCGGTCATCGGGAACACGCCCGCTTCGTACGTCTGCACGCGGTTGAAGAAGGTGCCGGACGGATCGTCGTCGTACGGGCGCAGATCGGCGAGACTGCCGGCTTCGCCCGACGTGTTCCATTCCTTGCAGCTCGTCACGCAGGCATGGCAGCCGACGCACACGTTCAGGTCGATGACGAGGGCCATCTGGGTCATGGTCGTGCTCCTTCGATCAACGGTCGTCAGGTTTCGGGCCGGCGGAAGTCGCGCGCCGCAGCCGCGCGGCGAATGCGCCGGTGCCCGCGAAATACGCCTGCACGCGCTGCAGCACGCGCGGCGTGCCGGGCAGCGCCGGCATCGGCGCGAACTGCGGCAGCGTGGTCGCGGCATCCGCTTCGGCCGGATAGATCCGCACCTGCACGTCGTACCAGCCGGCCTGCCCGGTGATCGGATCGGAGTTCGACATCCGCGCGCCGTCACGCGCCGCATCCGGCAGCTCGTCGGTAATGACGTGGTTCAGCAGGAAACCGCGCTGCGACTCACCCGCCTGCGGCCCGAGGTTCCACGCGCCGGCCGCCTTGCCGATCGCGTTCCACGTCCACACGGTGCCGGGCTCCACGGCCTCGCTGTAGCGCGCGCGGCAACGCACCTTGCCCCACGGCGATTCGACGTAGATCCACGCGCCGTCGTCGATCTGCTGCGCGGCGGCCGTCATGGGGTTCACGAACAGATGGTTCTCGCCGTGGATCTGTCGCAGCCACGCGTTCTGCGAATCCCACGAGTGGTACATCGCCATCGGCCGCTGCGTGATCGCCGCGAGCGGATAGCGGCCCGCGTCGGTCAACCCGCTTTCGAGCGACCGGTGCCAGAACGGCAGCGGATCGAAATAACGCGCGATGCGTTCGCGCAGATGGTCGGGCGGCTGGCGGCCCGACGTGCGGCCCTGCGCGGCGAGCCGGAATTTCTGCATCACGTCCGAGTAGAGCTGGATCACGATCGGCACGCCGAACTTGCGCATCCCGTTGTCGACCGCCCACTGCATGTAAGGCCCGTTGCAGTTGCGCATGTACTGCAGCGGCTCCGGCAACCGGTGGTGGTACACGCAGTTGTTCTCCGCGTAACGCTTCCACTGGTCGGGGTTCGGCTCGCCGACGACGGCCTTGTCGCCGTCCTTGCCGCGCCAGCCGATCAGGAAGCCGGTGCCCGAATCGGGCGCGGTCTGGAAGTTGACGACGAAATCCGGATAGTCGCGGTACTTGCGCTGCCCGTCCGCCGTCGTGAAGGCCGGAAACTTCAGCCGGCTCGCGAGCTCGATCAGCACTTCCTGGAACGGCTTGCACTCGCCGGTCGGCGGCACGACGGGCACGCGCACCGAGTCGACCGGGCCGTCGAATTCGGAGATCGGCCGGTCGAGCACCGACATCACGTCATGCCGTTCGAGGTAGGTGGTGTCGGGCAGGATCAGGTCGGCGAACGCCGTCATCTCCGACGCGAACGCATCGCACACGACGAGGAACGGGATCCGGTATTCGCCGTCGTCGCGCTTGTCGACCAGCATCTTGCGCACTTCCGTCGTGTTCATCGACGAATTCCACGCCATGTTGGCCATGAAGATCAGCAGCGTATCGATCGGATAGGGATCGCCGCGCCACGCATTGGTGATCACCGAATGCATGAGCCCGTGCACCGCGAGCGGGTATTCCCAGGAGAACGCCTTGTCCAGCCGCGCGGGCGTGCCGTCCGGATGCACGAACAGGTCCTCGGGGCCGGCGGGCCAGCCAAGCGGGCCGGTCGCAAGCGGCGTGTTCGGCCTGATCTGGCCGGGATCGTTCGGCGGTTTCGCCGACGGCGGCACCGCGCGCGGATACGGCGCCTTGTGCCGGAAGCCGCCCGGCCGGTCGATCGTGCCGAGCAGCGACATCAGCACCGCGAGCGCGCGGATCGTCTGGAAGCCGTTCGAATGCGCGGCGAGCCCGCGCATCGCATGGAACGCGATCGGCACGCCCTTCACCGTCGCGTGTTCCTTGCCCCACGAGTCGGTCCAGCGCACCGGCAGCTCGATCGCATGCTCGCGCGCGACCGTCTCCATCTCGCGTGCGAGGCGGCGGATCGTGTCGGCCGCGATGCCGGTGATGTCGGCCGCCCACTCGGGCGTGCAACCGGCCACCTGTTCGCGCAGCAGCGTGAACGACGGCGCGACGGGCGTGCCGTCGTCGAGCGTGTAGCGGCCGTCGAGCGCCGGTTCGGCGCCTTCCGTGTGATGCAGCACCGCGCGGTTCGTCTTCGTGTCCCACCACATCCGGTTCTGCGGATACAGCGCGTTGACTTCCGGCGCGCCGGCGTCACGCACGAACAGGCCGAACGTGTCGGCGCCGTCGCGCTGGTCGACCAGCTCGGCCGCGTTCGTGAAGCGCGACACGAATTCGAGGTCGAACGCGTCGCGCGCGATCAGCTCGTGCATCAGCGCCATGAACAGCGCGCCGTCGGTGCCGGGGCGAATCGGAATCCATTCGTCGGCGATCGCCGCGTAGCCGGTGCGCACCGGATTGATCGCGATGAAGCGGCCGCCCGCGCGCTTGAACTTGCCGAGCGCGATCTTCAGCGGATTCGAATGGTGGTCTTCCGCGGTGCCGATCATGAAGAACAGCTTTGCGTGGTCGAGATCGGGTCCGCCGAATTCCCAGAACGAGCCGCCGATCGTGTAGATCATCCCGGCCGCCATGTTCGCCGAACAGAACCCGCCATGCGCCGCATAGTTCGGCGTACCGAACTGTTTCGCGAACAGGCCGGTGAGCGCCTGCATCTGGTCGCGGCCGGTGAACAGCGCGAACCGCTTCGGATCGGTCGCGCGCAGGTGCGCGAGGCGCTTTTCGAGCACGTCGAACGCGACGTCCCACGACACCGGCTCGAACTGCGCGTCGCCGCGCTCGGCGCCCGGCTTGCGCATCAGCGGCTGCGTGAGCCGCGCGGGCGAATACTGCTTCATGATTCCCGACGAACCTTTCGCGCAGATGACGCCCTGGTTCAGCGGATGCGCCGGATTGCCGTCGATGTAACGCACCTCGCCGTCGCGCAGGTGCACGCGGATGCCGCAGCGGCACGCGCACATGTAGCACGTCGTCGTCTTGATATCGGCCTGCTCGTCGCGCTCGCGTGCCCGATGTTCCATCGTCTGTCCTCGTTCGCGGATGAGGGCGCCCCCCGCGGGGCACGCCCGTGAATCGATTCGTCCATGCTAGTCGCGCCGGCCGCCGACATAAAGTCGCATCCTCCGATCGGTTCTATCGCGCGGCCCGATAGTTGGCCGCGCGATCCATCGGGCCGCCGCCGGCGCCGCATGCGCAAAGACCCGGCTTGCATGCCGGGCCTTCGACGTCATGCGTGACCGGGCATTACCGCGGCGGATACGCGAGCAGTTCGCTGTCGTCGAGATGCTCGCGGCGGCTGCGGCGCGTGAGTCCGTAAGCGACGACCAGCACGGCGAGGCTTGCGACGCCGAGCCACAGCGGCTTGCGCTGGTCCGGGATGAACGCCATCGCGACGAGGATGCCGACCATGCCGACGATCGCGACCCAGGTGAGGTACGGATACGCCCACATCCTGACGCGCAGCTTGCTCGCGGCCACCGGGTCGAGACGCTTGCGCAGGCGCAGTTGCGAGAACGCGATCAGCACGTACACGAACAGCGCGACGGTGCCGTACGAATTGACGAGGAACGCGAACACGGTATCGGGCGACACGTACGACATCACGACCGACACGTAGCCGAACACCGTGCCGAGCAGGATCGCGCGCACCGGCACGCCGCGCTTGTTGACCTTCGCGAGTGCGGCCGGCGCATCGCCGTGGCGGGTCAGTGCAAACAGCATCCGCGACGCCGCATAGAGGCCCGAGTTGAGCGCGGACAGCACGGCCGTCAGCACGATCGCGTTCATCACGTTGGCGGCGGCCGGCAGGCCCATCACTTCGAGCGCGCTGACGTACGGCGTGGCCATCTGATGCGAATTCCACGGCACCAGCGCGACGACGAGCGCGACCGAGCCGACGTAGAACACCAGCACGCGGGTGATCACCGAATTGGTGGCCTTCGCGACGGCTTTCGCGGGCTCCTTGGCCTCGGCCGCCGCGATCGTGACGATCTCGGCGCCGAAGTAGAAGCCGGTGGCCGCGACCGCCCCGCTCATCACCGGCCCGATGCCGAGCGGCATGAAACCGCCGTGGCCGAGCAGCGTCGGCAGCACGGAAGTCGTGTGCATCGACGCGGGCCACAGGCCGAGCACGTAGAGGCCGCCGAGGAACAGGAACACGATGATCGCGCCGACCTTGATCGACGAGAACCAGAACTCGAACTCGCCGTAGCTGCCGACCGAGATCAGGTTCGTGAGCGTCAGCACGACCAGCAGCGCGAGGCTGATGATCCACGCCGGTGTGTCGGGCAGCCAGAACTGGATCAGCTTGGCGCCGGCGACCGCTTCGAGCGCGACGACGATCACCCAGAAATACCAGTACATCCAGCCGGTGAGGAAACCCGCCATCTTGCCGGGCCCGCGCCAGTTGCCGAACGCGAGCCGCGCGTATTCGTAGAACGAGCCGACGGCCGGCATCGCGCAGGCCATCTCGCCGAGCATCCGCATCACGAGCACGACCAGCCCGCCCGTGATCAGGAACGACAGGATCGCGGCCGGCCCCGTCTGCTGAATCACCACGCCGCTGCCGACGAACAGCCCGGCACCGATCACGCCGCCAAGCGCGATCATCGTCATGTGGCGCTGCTTGAGCCCACACTTCAGGTCACTCTGGTTCATCGAGGGTTGCATGTCTTCTCCATATCCAGTTGTCCGGACGCCGCCCGCGCCACCGTCGGGTGAACGCGGGCGCCGCCGGCGACGGCGCGTGCAGGGGCGCCTGCAGCCCCGGCCGCACGGATTTCCGCTGCTTTTCTTGTGTTGGACGGCCCGGCGCGCGTTGCATCACCCCGGGCGATGTGCACTGCGTTCAGGGCTTTTTCAGGGCTTTTCGTCGTTCCTGAAGTACGACAGGTAGAGCATCCGCTGCCCGATGCGCCGGAACGGCGCGAACGGGTGGCCGGGCAGCGGCGACGTGAAGATCGGCAGCGTCTGGCGTGCGCCCTTCCCCGCGATCTGTTCGGCGAGCCGGCGGCCGGCCTGCTGCGAATACGACACGCCGTTGCCGCCGTAGCCGAGCGCGTAGTACACCGACTGGCGCGGGTCGGGCTGGCACACGCGCGGCATCATGTCGTGGCTCACGTCGACCCAGCCCCACCACGAATAATCGATCTGCACGCCGCGCAGCGCGGGAAACTTGCGCGCCATCCCTTCCTTCAGCAATTCGACATGGCGCGGGTTCGGTGCATCGTCGCCGGTGATCGCGCTGCGGCTGCCGATCTGCAGACGGCGATCGGGCAGGAAACGGTAGTAGAAGCGCAGCGTACGCGTATCGGTCAGCACCTGCGTCGTGCGGAAATTGCACGCGTCGATTTCCGCGTCGGTGAGCGGGCGCGTGACCATCGAATTCGACAGGATCGGCATCACCTTGCTGCGCAGCGACGGATGCAGCGTCTGCGCCGTGTACGCGCCGGTCGCGATGCCGACCGCGCGGGCACGCACGACGCCGCCGGGCGTGCGCAGGTGGTGCACGCCGTCGATCGTCTCGAAGCCGAGCACCGGGCTGCTCGTATGCACCTTCGCGCCGGCTGCGCGCGCGAGGCGCAGGTAGCCGAACGCGAGCTTCAGCGCATGGATGCCGATGCCTTCCGGCTCGTGCAGCGCGCCGGCCGCCTCGTGGTCGTTGATGAATTCACGGCGGAAGGTTTCCGCGCTCAGCAGTTCGGACGGGTAGCCGAACACGTCCTTCCACACCTTCGCCTCGGCCGCGAGCTTCGCCATGATGCGCGGACGGTGCGCGATCAGGAAATGGCCGCCCGGCTGCGGATCGCAGTCGATTTCCGACACCAGCGACTTGAAGTGTTCGAAGCCTTCGAGGATCTCGTCGTGCATCTTCAGCGCGACGTCCTTGCCCCAGCGCTCGATCCACTGCGAGCGCGACAGCCGGCCCGACGCGTTCTGCCCCTGCCCGCCGTTGCGGCTGCTGCAGCCCCAGCTGGTGCGGTTGGCCTCGAGCACGACGGCCTTGATGCCATGGTCTCGCGCAAGGCACAGCGCGGTCGCGAGGCCCGTGTAGCCGGCGCCGATGATCGCGACGTCGACGTCGAGGTCGCGCGTGACGGGGCCGTCGTCGGGCGGCGGGTTGCCGGCCGTCGCGACCCAGTAGGTCGGCGCGTACTGCTTGCCGCAACCTGGCCCCGGCGACACGAGCGGATCGTAGGTCGGGTCGTAACGCGTATCGTTCGACCGGCCGCCGGCAAAACCGCTCGCGGTGCGTTCGATGGAAGGGGTCGACATGGTCAGACCTCCGATGCGGGCTTGCCTGCCGCGCCGCAACGGGCGCGCGAGGCGATTCGACTGACTGATGCGGGGCGTACGCTCGCCGGGCGGGCGAATGCTGCCGACTGCCTGTTGGTCATGCCTGTCTCCTGATCGTTCTCTTCGGGTCGATCGTGTTCAGATGCTTCAATGCGGCGATCTGTCGAGGAAAGTGTAGGCAGGCCGTTTTTTGGCAGGTAGGGCCAGTGGGCCGGATTCGCTTGGACCAGCGTGCGAGGGTGCCGAACGGCGGGGAGTGGCGGTGAATGGCGGGCAACCGCGGGCGGGCGGCGGCAGTCGCGGCGCGGGCTGTCCCCGGACAATCGGGAGCCCGAACGGCGGGGCAGCAGCGGACGAGCGGTTGGCGGCAACGATCAGCGGCGCGGGCGCGGACACGGGCGCCGCCGACCGATGATCGACGACCGACGACCGCCCCGTCGAAACGGCCCCGCGCCCCGCCCGCTCCATCCGCCCCGCCCGCCGTCACATCGCGCGCACCGCGACCTCGGCCACGCTTCCGCGCTTCTCGATCGCCCGCGCGGACACGATCGACAGGAGTGCAGACAACATCACGTACACCCCGACGAGCCACGGCGCACCGCCGTTCACGCGCAGCAACGCGGTCGCGACGATCGGCGTCAGGCCGCTCGCGAAGATGCCCGACACCTGGTAGACGAACGAAATGCCCGTGTACCGCACGTTCGCGTCGAACAGCTCCGCGAACAGCGCGGCCTCCGGCCCGTACGCCATCGCGTAGAAGATCCCGAACGGGATCACCAGCGCGAGCCATACGGCGAGCAGGTTCGACGACTGCGTCTGCAGCAGCCAGAACGCGGGCAGCACCGACAGCCCGCACAGCGTCGCGCCCCACCGGTACACCCGTGCGCGGCCGAGCCGGTCGGACAGGCTGCCGAACACGGGGATGAACCCGCACATCACGACCGCCGCGCTCATCACGCCGAGCAGCGCGTCGCCGCGCGAGATCGACAGGTTGCGCGTCATGTAGCCGATCGAGAACACCGCGAACACGTTGAAGAACACGCCGTCGATATAGCGCGCGCCCATCCCGAGCAGGATCGCCTGCCGGTAGTTGGCGAGCAGTTCGACCACCGGCAGCTTCGTATCGCGCCGCTGGCGCTTGAGCGCGACGAATTCGGGCGTATCGGCCACCCGCGTGCGGATGTAGAAGCCGACCGCGACGAGCAGCAGCGACGCCGCGAACGCCACGCGCCAGCCCCATGCGAGGAACGCGGCGTCCGGCAACACGCGCGACAGCGCCGCGACCACGCCGGCCGCGAGGCACAGCCCGATCGCGAGCCCGATCTGCGGCAGGCTCGCGTACAGCCCGCGCCGGTGCGGCGGCGCATATTCGTACGCCATCAGCACCGCGCCGCCCCACTCGCCGCCGAGGCCGATGCCCTGCAGCACGCGCAGCGTCAGCAGCAGCACCGGCGCCCACATGCCGATCTGCGCGTAGGTCGGCAGGAACGCGACGCCGGCCGTCGACACGCCCATGATCAGCATCGTCAGGATCAGCGCGGACTTGCGCCCGACGCGGTCGCCGAGATGGCCGAACAGCAAGCCGCCGAGCGGCCGCGTGACGAAGCCGACCGCGAACGTCGCATACGCGAGCATCGTCGACACGAACGGGTCGCCCGCCGGAAAGTACTGCTTGTCGAACACGATGCCGGCGACCACGCCGTACAGGAAAAAGTCGTACCACTCGACGGTCGCGCCGATCACGCTGGCCGCGGCCACGCGTCGGACGACCCGGGATTCGATTGCCATGCGAGCTTCTCCAGGTAAGGATGCGCCGCAACCTGCCCCGACGCCGTACCGGCGGGGGCATCGATGAACGCGCGGCGGCCGTCCGGGCGCAGGCGCACGGGCCACGCGGGGAGATGCGTGGCGAGGCCCTACGCGACGGCCTCGGCGGCCGGCGCGACGCTGCGGCCGCGATCGGCGGCGCGCGCGTCCTCGAGGATCATGTCGGACGCCTTCTCGGCGACCATCACGATCGGCACGTTGGTATTGCCCGATACGAGGGTCGGCATGATCGAGCAGTCGACCACGCGCAGCCCGCGCGTGCCGTACACGCGCAGCCGCTCGTCGACGACCGCGAGCGGATCGCTCGCGACGCCCATTTTCGCCGTACCGGACGGATGAAAGATCGTCTGCCCGTATTCCCGGCAGAACTCGAGCAGCTCGTCGTCCGTCTGCGCGTCCGCGCCCGGCCGCACCTCGCGCTTCATCAGCGGCGCCATCGGCTCGGTGGCCGCGACGCGTCGCGCGAAGCGCACGCCGGCCACCGTCGTGCGGCGGTCGCGCTCGGTGTCGAGATAGTTCGGCTGGATCGACGGCGCGTCGCGCGCATCGTCGGTGCGGATTCGCACGGTGCCGCGCGATTCGGGCCGCAGCTGGCAGATCGAATACGTGCAGCCGGGAAACGGATGCACGCTGCCGCCCGCCGAATCCGCCGACAGCGTCGAGAAATGGAACTGGATGTCGGGCGTCGCCGATTCGTCCGGCAGCGCACGGCAGAACATCCCGCCCTGGTTGATGCCGATCGCGAGCGGGCCGCCGCGGAACAGCGCCCATTGCAGCCCCATCTTCGCGCGGCCGACCCACGAATGCAGTTCGTCGTTGGTCGTGATCGGCTTCGTCACTTCATAGATCAGACGAATCTGCAGATGATCCTGCAGGTTCTCGCCGACGCCCGCCCGATCGGCGACGACCGGAATCCCGTGCCGGCCCAGCAGCGCGGCCGGCCCGACGCCCGACACCTGCAGCAGTTGCGGCGACTGTAGCGCGCCGGCCGCGAGGATCACCTCGCGCAGCGCACGCACGTCGTGGACCTTGCCGTGCTGCACGTACCGCACGCCGGACGCCTGCGTGCCGTCGAACAGCACCTTCAGCGCCTGCGCATCGGTTTCGACATGCAGGTTCGGCCGCCCGCGCGCGGGTTTCAGGTAGGCCACCGCCGTCGAGCAGCGCAGCCCGTTGCGCGTGGTGAGCTGGTAGTAGCCCACGCCCTCCTGGTCGCCCGTGTTGAAATCGTCGACGGTGCGCACGCCGAGCCGGTTCGACGCGGCGACGAACGCATCGACGAGTTCGTGCCGCTGCCGGATCGCGGAAGCCCACAGCGGGCCGCCGGTGCCGCGCGTCGGCCCTTCGCCGAGCGTGTTGTGTTCGAGCTTGCGGAAATACGGCAGGCATTCGCGCCAGCTCCAGCCGCGATTGCCGAGCGCGGCCCAGTGATCGTAGTCCTGCTGCTGCCCGCGCACGTAGATCAGCCCGTTGATCGAGCTGCAGCCGCCGAGCGTGCGGCCGCGCGGCCAGTACAGGCGGCGGTTGTGCATGTTCGGATCGGGATCGGTGTGGAAGCCCCAGTTGTACACGGGGTGGAACATCGTCTTGCCGTAGCCGATCGGCACGTGGATCCACATATAGCTGTCGGCGGGGCCGGCTTCCAGCAGGCACACCGTATGGCGGCCGCCGTCGGACAGCCGGTTGGCGAGGACGCAACCGGCCGATCCCGCACCGACCACGACATAGTCGAAGCTGCGTGTCATTCCGTGTCTCCGTTCCGGGGTTTTGAAAAAATCCGGTATGTTTCGTCCAAATTTATTGAGCACACGGAGCACGTACAAGCCGATTTATTGTCCACGCGGCGAATGTGGTACAAAAACCGTTCAATTCGTTTCATTTCCATCGCACACACACCATCCCGGGACGCACGCCGATCCCGACGGAGGAGACACATGCGCGAACCTGCCCCCGCGCTGCCCGACGGCGCGCCCGCCGACGACACGCGCGTGCTGCGCGCCCTCGCCGTGCTCGAAGCGCTCGCGTCGGCCGGCCAGCCGTACACGCTGTCGCAGCTCGCCGCGCGGCTGCATATCCCGAAGGCGACGCTGCTGCGGCTGATCGAGTCGCTGGAGGCGCGCGGCTACGTGATCCACATGCCCGACTCGCGCGGCCACGACCGCGGCATCGCGCTCGGCCCGCGCGCCGCGCAGTTCGCGCTCGCGGCGCTGTCGAACAACACCTTCACGCGCGGCTGCCGCTCGGTGCTGCGCGCGCTCGTCGACGTGCTCGGCGAAACCTGCAACCTCACCGCGCTCGACGGCGACACGGTGCTGTACGTCGAACGCGTCGAGACGACCGAGCCGCTGCGGCTCGAGATGCGACCCGGCATGCGCGTGCCGCTGCACTGCACGGCGAGCGGCAAGCTGTTCCTGTCGCAGATGAATGCGCTGGAGCGCAACGCGATGCTCGCGCGGCTCACGCTGAAGAAGATGACCTACCGGACGCTGACCGATGCGCAACTGCTCGCGGCCGAGCTCGACCGGCTCGCCGCGCGCGGCGTCGGCATCGACAACGAGGAATTCGTGCGCGGGATGGTGGCCGTCGCGGTGCCGGTGAAGGATGCGGCGAGCGGCCGCTTGCTTGCGGCGCTCGCCGTGCATGCGCCGACCGCGCGCGCGACGCTCAACGATCTGCTGGAGAACGTGCCGAAAATGCGCGACGCGGCGACGCGGCTCGCCCCGCTGCTGCAGGCGGCCGATGGCGCGCCGGCGGGTTGAAGCGGCTTTGCGCGGTCACTCGGTCACTCGGTCACTCGGTCACTCGGTCACTCGGTCACGCGTTCAAGCGTTCAAGCGTTCAAGCGTTCAAGCGTTCAAGCGTTCAAGCGAGGTGATAACGCAGCCAAAAGGTTTCGCGGCACGCGTTGTCGAACGTCATCCGCGTCGGGCCGATCGGCTGCGCATCGGGATGGCGAAGCACGTCGTAGTCGATCCAGCACTCGGCGCACAGCAGGTCGGACGGCGCGCGGTCCTGCTCGACCGAGCGGCGCACGATCGCGCCGTTGTCGAAGCGGTATTCGGTTTCGTCGCGCGTGACCTCGACGTCGTCGTCGGTCCAGCGGTCGTGCGACGTGACATGCGACACGATCGACACCGGGCCCGCGAGCCCGTGGATCGCGGCGACGTAGGAAATGAGCTTGTCCATGGCGAGGCGGCGAACGAAGGGATGGCCGCCTCGCGCAACATGGATGGCACGAGGCGGCTCGAGCGGCGAGTATAGCCGCGCATCGATGACCTTGCCGCCCGTGGGGTTTCGCGCGCTACGCCTCCAGCGCGAGCAACGCGAACGTCGCGAGCCAGTGCTCGCCCATGTAGTCGCCGGCCACGTGCGCGAGCGCGCTCGCGAGGTGCCGGCCGGCCGCATCGAGCAGCTTCGCGCGCCGCGCGTCGCCTTCCGGCAGCGCGCCGGCGAGCGCGCGCTGGCACCACGCGCGGCTCAGGTTCAGCCCGTCGAGATGGGCGATCTTGCCGTCGCTGCGATCGCTGACCGTCGCCGGCTCGAACAGCGTCGCCGGCTCGCCGCGCGCGAGATCGGGCAGGAAGCGCGCGAACCAGCCGTCGAATTCGGCGGCCGGCAGCACGCGCCGCATCAGCTCGGCCTCCATCAGCGCGGGCGACAGGAATTCGTCGCCCGACGGCTCCCACGCCTGGCACGCGACGTCGTTCAGGTGCCAGCGCTTCGCGGTATCGACGATCAGCGCCGCGAGCCCGTCGCGCTGCGTGTCGCGCGCGAAGTCGAGCGTGAGCGCCAGCGCGAACGCGGTGTTGAAGTGCGTGCCGACGCGCAGCGGATAGGTCGCTTTCGGCAGGAAGGTCTCGAAGCGCGACACGAACAGGTCGGTGAGCGGTGCCATCGTCTTCGCCCAGCGCGCGGCCTGCGGCAGCGCGCCCCTCAGCGCCAGCCGCTCGAGCTGCGCGGCGAGCGCGAGCAGCCACGCCCAGCCGTAAGGCCGCTCGAAGCCGCTGTTGTGCGGCAGCGCGAGGTACGCTCGCTCGCCGGCGACGTTCGCATCGGTGAAGTGCGCATCGACGATCGCGACGATGCGTTCGGCCTCCGGCAATGCCGGGTAGCGTTCGAGCACGCGGAGCACGAGCCAGTAGCCGTGCACGCACGAGTGCCAGTCGTAGCTGCCGTAGAAGATCGGGTGCAGCGCGCGCGGCCCCTGCACGTCTTGCGGGCCGGCGAGCGAATGCGTGAGCTTGTTCGGATATTCGCGGGTCAGGTGCGCGAGCGCGAGCGACGCGAACTTCGACGCGAGTTCGGGGGTGAGTCGGTCGGTCATGAGGATCTCGTCCATCGAGTCAGAAGCGGAATACGAACGCATACATCAGCAACGTGTTCACGGCGAGCAGCAGCACGGCGGTCGGCCACTGCACCTTGATCACGCCGTTCTTGTCCTTCAGTTCGAGCAGCGCCGCCGGCACGATGTTGAAGTTCGCGGCCATCGGCGTCATCAGCGTACCGCAGAAGCCGCTCAGCATCCCGATCGCGCCGACGATCGCCGGGTTGCCGTGGAACTGGTGGACGATCAGCGGCAGGCCGATGCCGGCCGTCATCACGGGGAACGCGGCGAAGCCGTTGCCCATGATCATCGTGAACAGCGCCATGCCGACCGTATAGGCCGCGACCACCGCGAACGGCGAATCGATCGGCACCCACTCCTTCACGAGCCCCGACACCACCCCGCCGACACCCGCGACCGCGAACAGCGCGCCGAGCGCCGCGAGCATCTGCGGCAGGATCGCGGCCCAGCCGACCGCATCCATCGTATGGCGTGCCTCCCTCACCGCATGCACCGGCGAATCGCGCAGCATCGCGAGCGCGACGGCGAACGCGACGAGCGTGCCGAGCACGAGCGAGATCAGCGTCACGCTCTTCTGGTCGACGAACGGCACGCCCTTCAGCGCGAACGTCCCGATCAGCGTGACGACCGGAATCAGCAGCGCGGGCAGGAACAGCCTGTTGCCGAAACGCTGCGCGAGCGTCTCGCGGCGCACGGCCGCGGTTTCCCCGGCTTCGTCGGACTTGCCGCGCCCGAGCTTGCCCGAGCCGGCGAGCACCGCGAGCGCGATCGCGAGGCAGCCCGTCACGAAGTGCGGCAGCAGCGCGCCGAACAGGAACGTGACCGCGTAGATCGCCCAGAACGCGAAATTGACGATGCGGCGCGGGTTCGTGCGGTCCGTCAGGTTGAAGCACGCGAACGCGGCGAACATCAGCCCCGCGAGCGTGTACAGCGATTCGAGGCCGATCATCGCGCGCCCTCCCGCCCGACCAGGCCGAAGCCGCGCGTGAGCCGGCGGTCGAGCAGCGCGAGGCGCGTGCAGTGGATCAGCAGCGCGGCGATCGCGGTCGGGATCGCCCACACCGACAGGTGCAGCGGTTCGATGGAAATCCCGTTCTGTTCGAGAAAGCCCTTGATCAGCAGGATCGACTGGATCGCGATGAAGATGTCCTCGCCGAAGAACACGGCGACGTTGTCGGCGCCCGACGCATGCGCGCGGATCTGCTGGCGCACCGCTTCGGGCAGTTCGCCATGCCGGTTGACCGCGGCGGCCTCGGCCATCGGCGCGATCAGCGGCCGCACCATCTGTGCATGGCCGCCGAGCGACGTGAGGCCGAGCGCGGCCGTCGCCTGGCGCAGCACGAAGTACAGCATCAGCACGCGGCCGGTGGTGGCCGCCTGCACACGCGAGATCATCCGCTTCGCCTGTTCCTTGAGCCCGTTGCGCTCGAGCAGCGCGATCACCGGCAGCGTCAGCCAGATGAGCCCCATGTAGCGGTTTTCGGTGAACGCCTTGCCGAACGCGCTGACGATGTCGACGAGATTCAGACCGCCCGCCAGCCCCGTCGCGAGCCCCGCGATCGTGACCACCAGCAGCGCATTGAAGCGCAGCGCAAAACCGATCACGACGATCGGCACCCCAATCAGCACCAGCATTGCTCCTCCTTGTATCGGACGCGCGGCGCCTTGGCAACGCGCCGCCTGCCCGGTTTGGACCGGGCTCTGACGGCGCAATCTAGCACGAGACTTTATCGATAAAAAGTCGACAATTTGCTGCTTCGGGTAAACGTTGAAGGGTGCGGACACCGTGCCCGAACCATGTGTCGGCGACGTTTCATCCGAGGAATCGGTGGCTGGCCGGCCGGCGCGGACGCACCGGTCGCGGCACGCGCGTTGCCGCCCCGGAGGGCGGCGTGCGACGGGCCGCCGCGCGTGGCGGAGCACCGGTGCGCCGACTAAACTGGAAAGCATCGGCAACGGACGGGAGAGCCGCCATGATTGACGTATTCCAGACCATCGGCAGCCGCGCGTTCTCCGCTCATCTGGCGAAGGACGGGATGGTGACGCTGATGGAGCAACGCCATGAGGTCGATCGCGTGACGCTCGCGACCGCGTATGCCGCGCTCGTCGAGGAAGCCGAGCAGGAAGACGACCTGCTCGACGCGACGGTCGAAGGCATGATGCGCGCGCTGATCCAGGGGTACGCGCGCAGCCATTGACGGCGCGGCCGGTTTCCTCCGGCGCCCGTCGAAGCGGAAAACGGGCCTGCGCGGGCGCTACGCGGCCGGCGTGCCGGCGCCCATGTCGAACCACCGGCCCGCGCGCAGTTGCCGGTAGTCGGCCTGCGTGAAGATCCTCAGCAGGTTCGCGACCGCGCCGTTGCTGGCGCGGTCGAGCGCCGTCATGAAGGCTTCGACTTCGTCGCGGCCGGCAAACAGGATCGTGCTGAAGTAGCGTTCGCGTTCCGCGTCGGACAGGTTCGTCGCGCTCAGCTGGTATGGATGGTGAAGCGCCGCGAACAGGAAGTAGTAGCGCTCGGCGTCGTCGCGCAGCACGCGCACCGCGTCGGGATCGACCGGGAAATCGCGGTGGAACGACGCATGTCCGCTCTCGATGTAGATCCGGTACAGCAACCGGCCGTCATGCTCGGTGACGATCGGCGCCCACGGGGCGCGGCTGACGAGTACGGTGTCGGGCACGGCCATCCTGAATTCTCCTCGTCTTTTGCTTCGAAGCCGCCACGGTAACATGCCGGCTTCCGCGGCCTGCCGTGCCGAAACCGCGCGGCCGTGCACGCACGCGCGGGCCGGCCCGGCTCCGCCGCCCGCCGCAAACACCGCACAGTCATAGAGGAAACGCACTGAATCGGCGCAATGCGCAAATTTTTCGATTGCCGCCGCCCGCGCCGCATGACAGCATTCGGGGCGTCGCCAACCGAAAAGAATGCCGTGCCGTCCGGCCGCCGATGCCGTCCGGCGGCGCCGAACAGGCCCCCTCCTTCCATGAACCCGGCCCACCTCCAGCATCACGAACCGACCGGAGAATTCCGCTTGTGAACATCGGCATCGTCAACGACCTCCCGCTTGCCGTCGAGGCGATGCGCCGCGCGATCGCGCGACGGCCCGAGCACCGCGTGCTGTGGGTCGCGACCGACGGCGCGCAAGCCGTCGAACTATGCGCCACGCAGCCGCCCGACGTCGTGCTGATGGACCTGATCATGCCGAAATTCGACGGGATCGAAGCGACGCGGCGGATCATGCGATCCGAACGACCGTGCGCGATCCTGATCGTGACGAGCTGCATCGGCGCGAATGCGTGGCGCGTGTTCGAGGCGATGGGCGCCGGCGCGCTCGACGCGGTCGATACGCCGCGGCTCGGCGACGGCTCGGCCGGCGACACGACCCGGCTGCTGCTCGCGAAGATCGACCAGATCGGCCGCCTGCTCGACGCGCCCGGCGGCTCGCGCCTCGCCGGCA
>NZ_QOBB01000164.1:0-16900 GCF_024704855.1 Burkholderia sp. HAN2018
CGTGCACGCGGCACCCGCCGCGCCGCGCGACGGTGCGGTGCCGGCCGCGACCGCGAGCCCCGTGCGATTCGCCCTCGCGCTGGCCGGTTACGGCCTGTTCGGCGTCGGCTACATCGGCTACATGACGTTCATCGTCGCGCTGCTGCGCGGCGCGGGAATGAGCGGCACGGTGGTCGCCGCGTTCTACGTGATGCTCGGCGTCGCGACCGTCGTCTCGGCACGGCTGTGGTCGGGGCTGCTCGACCGGATGCGCGGCGGCCAGGCGCTGGCCGTGCTCAATGCGCTGCTCGGCATCGCGACGCTGATGCCGGCGATGTTCGTGCATCCGGTTGCCGCGTTCGCGTCGGGCGTGCTGTTCGGCGCGACGTTCCTGTCGGCCGTCGCGTCGACGACGGCCTTCGTGCGCCACAACCTGCCGCCCGACGGCTGGGCGAAAGGGATCAGCGCGTTCACGACGGTCTTTGCATTCGGGCAGATCGCCGGGCCGGTCGCGATCGGCTGGGTGTCGGACAGCGCGGGGCTCGCGCGCGGGCTCGTGTATTCGGCGCTAACGCTGTTCGCGGGTGCCGCGCTCGCGGCCGGGCAGCGCGCGTTGCGGGCCGCCGCGTAGTCACGCGCGGTTCACCGCACGCACGCCGTGCGCGACACGCGATGAAACGCACGGCCGAAGTAGATCAGGCTGTCGCCGTCGTCGCGCACGCGGATCGACGTCGCCTCGATGAACATCACCGAATGCGAGCCGACTTCCTTCATGTCGGCGATCGTGCCCTGCAGGCTCGCGAGCGCGTCGCGCAGCACAGGCACGTCCTGCTCGCCGCGATCCCACCCGGGCAGTGCGAAGCGCCGGTCCATCGGCAGCTCGGTGAGCCCCGCGAAGTGCCGCGCGAGCTGTTCGTGTTCGGCCGGCAGCACGTTGATGCAGACGTGGCGATTGCGTTCGAACGTCGCATGCATCGCGCTCGACCGGTTGAGGCATACGAGCAGCGTCGGCGGTGTGTCGGTGACGGAGCACACGGCGCTCGCGGTGATCCCGCAGCGGCCGTGCGGCCCGGCGGTGGTGATCACGTTGACGGCCGCGCCGAGGTGGGCCATCGCTTGCCGGAAGGCCTTCTGCGCGTCGGTCGGCTCGACGCGTGCCGGTCGCTGGATATCGGTCGTGGAAGACATGGGCGCTCCTGGTTGGACGAGAGCGGCGATCGTGCGGCGCTGCGGATGCAGCGCCTGATCGCCGACGATGACCCAAGCGTACGTCGCGAAAAGGCTGGCGACCATTCGCACGATTGACGATGGAGATGGCGTTCTCGCCAACGCGTCTAAAGGTTCTACCTAGGTACGCGGCGCGACGCGCGAAAAAAACCGGGAATGTGCGTTCGTGCGGCCCGTGAAGGGGTTTTCAGCGGGTTTTCGGCTCGTTATGATGTGCCGCACATCCCCAGCGAACGACGTGCGCGACGCGCCGGCAACCGGCCCCGTATGCGGCGCGTGCGATACCCATACCGATATTCAGCGAGACCCCCGCGATGACGTCACCCGCACCGATCGTATACATCGTCGACGACGACGGCGGCATGCGGACGTCGCTCGCCTGGCTGCTCGAATCGGTCGGCATCGCGTCCGAGGGGTTCGCGAACGCCGCGGATTTTCTCGCGCGCTTCGACGTGAACCTGCCCGCGTGCCTGGTGCTCGACGTGCGGATGCCGGAGAAGAGCGGCTTCGACGTGCAGGCCGAACTGAACGCGCGGGGCGCGACGCTGCCGGTGATCTTCGTCAGCGGGCACGGCGATATCCCGATGTCCGTGCGCGCGCTGCAGAACGGCGCGATCGATTTCGTCGAGAAGCCGTACAACTCGCAGCAGATGCTCGAGCGCGTGCAGCGCGCACTGCGGCTCGCGCAGCAGCGGCACGCGGTGAGTCAGCGCCACCGCGAGCTGCGCCAGCGGCTCGATGCGCTGACCGCGCGCGAGAAGGAAGTGCTGCGCGGCGTGGTGGACGGCAAGGGCAGCAAGCAGATCGCGTCGGATCTGTCGATCAGCGTGAAGACCGTCGACGTGCATCGCGCGAGCATCAAGGTGAAGCTCGGCGCGACGTCGATCGCCGCGCTCGTGCGGGACGTGATGGTCGTGTGGGGCGACGACGGGGAGTCGTCGCGATAGGGGGCTGCGGGCACGCCGACGTTCGCCTGCTCGCACGAGTCTCACACGAGTCCTGCGCGCGGCACCGATCGGCAGCGCGCACGCGATGCAGCCCGCCGCTCAGCGCATGTACAACCCGCCGTTGATGTCCCAGCACGCGCCGTTCGCGAAGTGCGCGTCGCCCGACGCGAGCAGCACCGCCGCATCCGCCACGAAACCGGCCGACCCGAGCTTGCCGCCCGGCAGGCTCGCGAGCACCTGGCGCAGTTTCTCCGGTGCGACGCTTTCATGCACGATCGGCAGGTCGAGCGGGCCCGGCGAGATCGCGTTGACGGTCACGCCCCGCGCGGCGAGATCGCGCGCGAACACCTTCGTCAGCGTCAGCGTGCCGCCCTTCGCGGCCGCGTAGTGCGCGCCCGTCGCCGAGCCGCCGTTCTGGCCGGCGAGCGATGCGATGTTGACGATGCGGCCCGCGCCACGTTCCGCGAAATACTGGCCGAACACCTGGCAGCCGAACAGCACGCTGCGCAGGTTCACGTCGATCACCTGGTCGAACTGCTCGGCCGTGATCTCCATCGCGGGCACGACCTTCGATGCGCCCGCGTTGTTCACGAGCACGTCGATCGTGCCCCAGCGCGCGACGAGCGCATCGCGCGCCGCTTCGAAATCGCGTTTCGACGTGACGTCGAGCGGCAGCGCGATCGCGCGTTCGCCGCCCGGGTCGAGTTCGCGCGCATGCGCATGAATGGCGTCGGCGGCGATGTCGGCCAGCGCGACGCGATAGCCGGCCGCATGGAAACGGTCGGCGATGACGGCGCCGAGCCCGCGTGCGGCGCCGGTAACGAGGACGACTCGGTCTGACATGGTGCGTGATTCCCTGGTTCGCGGGCGCGTGAAGGATGAAGCCGCGCCTGCATCGTGGTTCATGCGGCGAGGGCCGCTTCGAAGTGTGCCGCGATCGCGCAGACCCGCTCGTCCGCGCCCTTGCGCCCGACGATCTGCAGGCCCGCCTTCAGCGGCGAACCGGCCAGCGGCAGCGGCAGGCTGAGCGCCGGATGGCCGCTCAGGTTGAACGGCCGGATCAGCGACGACATCGCGATCACCGATACACCGTCGCGCGCCTGCTGGAGCGTGATCGGCAGAGCGGGCAGCGTGGGCAGCACGAGCACGTCCGCGAGTTCGAGCGCGGCGTCGACCTGCGCGGTGAAGCGTGCGCGTACGGCTTCGGCTTCCGCGAGGGCGGCGGGTGTCGTCGTCGCGGCGGTGCGCAGCCGCGCATCGAGATCGGCGCCGAGCTTGCCGGTGTCGACCAGATGGCCGAATGCGCGCGACGTTTCCGCGTTGATCACGGTGAGCCCCGCCGCGAACGACGCCGGCATTTCGTCGAGCACGAGCGCGTGCGAACGCAGACCCGACGCGCGCACGGCTGCGTCGAGTGCGGCGGCGATCGCAGGATCGGCTTCGACGCGGATCTGTGCGATCGTGCAGCCCGCCGCGGAGGCCGCCGCTTGCGCACGATCGAAGCCCGGCGCGATCGCGGCCATCACCGCGGCCAGCGTGCGGATATCGCGTGCGAACGGCCCGACGCAATCGAGCGTGGTATCGGCCGGCGCGACGCCGCGCCGCGACACGCGGCCGAACGTCGGCTTCAGCCCGGCCACGCCGCAGCACGCGGCCGGCCCGCGAATCGAGCCGCCGGTGTCGGTGCCGAGCGCCGCGTCGACCGCGCCGCGCCCGACGAGCGAAGCGGAACCGCTCGACGAGCCGCCCGGGATGCGCGTCGCGTCCTGCGGATTGACGGGCGTGCCCGTGTAGTCGTTGATGCCGGTCATGCCGAACGCGAGCTCGTGCATGTTCGCCTTGCCGGCGATCTGCCAGCCCGCGTCGAGCAGCAGGCGGACGACGTCCGCGTGTTGCGCGGCCGGCGGTGCATCGGCGAGCGCGCGGCTCGCCGCGCGGGTCGGATGGCCCGCGATGTCGATCGTGTCCTTGATCGCGATCGTGGGGCCCGGGCCGCCGAGCGTGAAGGTGTCGATGAAGCCTGTCATGGTCGGTATCGTGCGGAAGCGGTGGAGAGCATCAGGGCCGTGGCGCGGCGGCGAGCGGCCACGGGCCGTCGAGCACGCGTTCGGTGCGAAAGTGCTGGATCAGCCAGGTCGACCCGTCGCCGGCCGGCTTGAAATCGACGCTCAGCCGCGCGGCGATCAGCTCGGCCGTGCCGTTCGCGTAGCGCGACGCCTGCAGCATGATCCAGCGGCCGCGCGCGCTCGTGTTGCCGGCGCCGATCTCGATCGACTCCGACGTCAGGAAGTGCAGGTTCGCCGAGAAATGCGGATCGGGCGGCAGGTAGCGGCCCAGCATCGCGACGATCGCGGCCGTGCCTTCGAGGCGGCCGAACTTGCGCGCGTACTGCGGGCCGATGCCTTCCCACACGGCGTCGGGTGTGAACAGGCCGGCGAGCCGCGGGCCGTCGCCGGCATCCTCGGGCACGTCGCACAGCGCCATGTAGCGCGTCATCGTCGCGCGCACCGCGCGCTCGGCGTCGAGCGCCGCCACGCGCTGCGCGAGTGCGTCGATCGGGCCGGGGGACAGGTCGTTCATCGCGCGCCTCACGACGCGGGTTTCGCGGCGGGCGGCACGGTCAGCGCGCGGCCGACCCGCGCTTCGATCTTGCCGTAGCGCCACAGGTTGTATTCGCCGACCGGCGTCGTGCGATACAGGTTGCACACGGCGACCGTCGTGTCGAAATCGGCGACGTCGGCCATGATGTAGAAGGTCCACGGCGCGCCGTCGGCCTGGCCGACCACGAGGCGGTCGTCGTCCATCACGCCGAGCACGCGCACGCCGGGCATCGCCTCGACGGCGGCGAGCATCGCGCCGTACGCCTGCCACACTTCGCCGATCTTCTCGCGCGGCAGGTCGAAGAAGTTCTGCGACACGCCGCAGCAGAACAGGACACGCAGCGGCAGCGGATTCGAATCGGACATCTCGGGTTCTCCAGGGGAAACGGTTGGGCGCATGTGCCGGCCGGTAGCGGTGCTTCGGCATCGGCGCCATGCACGTTCGGGAAACAGCGCCGCCCGGGCGCGGGTTGCGCGTGTTACAGGTAGCCGGGAAACGGCGTGACGCCGGTGAACACCGCGCCCGCGCCGTCGAAGTTGCCCTCCGCGAGAAACGCGTGCTGCGTGACGACCATCGCGTCGCGCAGCAGCCGCTGAAGCGGATGCGTGCGATAGATCGCCGCCGTGCCGCCGAGGCGGTACGCGCGTTCGACGACGCTCGCGCCTTCGCGTGCGACATGCGTGGCCGCGAGCCGCAGCAGGCTGACCTGGTCGGGCGTCACGGGATTGCCCGCGAGGATCGATTGCCACACCGTGTCGGTTGCGTCGTAGAAGAACGCGCGTGCCGAGCGCAGTTGCGCTTCGGCCTTCGCGAGCTCGATGCGGAAATATGCGCGATCGGCGAGGCGCGGTGCGCCGGTCGTCGTCTGCCGGCCGCCCGACATGCGGTTCACGACGTCGAGCGCCGCGCGCGCGAGGCCGAGATTGACGACGGCCAGCACCTGCGCCGCATACGCGACGGTCGGGTAGCGGTACAACGGTTCGTCGACGGTCGGCTCGCCGCCGCGCACGAAGGTCCATGCTTCGGGCACGAAGCGGTCATCGACGCGCAGGTCGTGGCTGCCGGTGCCCTGCATGCCGACCACGCTCCAGTTCTCGACGATCTCGACGTCGGCCGCGCGGAACACGGCCGTGCGCGGCTTGTTCGGCGCGGCGTCCTGCGCGCCGGGCACGGCGATGCCGACGCCGAGCCAGTCGGCGCCCTTGCAGCCGCTCGCGAATTTCCACGTGCCGTTCACGCGCCAGCCGCCCGGCGCGGATTGCGCCGGCTGCACCGGGAACAGGCCGCCCGCGAACACCTGGTCGGGGCCGCTCGCGTACAGCTCGGCCTGGGTCTCGAGCGGCAGCGCGGCGAGATAGACGTTCGCGGAGCCGAAGCTCGCGACCCATGCAGCCGAGCCGTCGGCGGTCGCGATCCGTTCGATCATGTCGAGGAAGGCGGTCGGCGCGAGCGCGTCGCCGCCGAAGCGGCGCGGCGTGCCCGCGCGATAGATGCCGGCCTGCCTGAACTGCGCGATCACGTCGCGCGGCACGTGCGACAGGCGATCGAATTCGTCGCGGCGCGCGGCGACGGTTTCGATCACGGCGTCGAGCGGCGACAACCGCGCGGCCGCGGTGCCTGCCACGGGCTGGGAGGACGGCGCGGGTTCGATGGCGAGGGCGGCTTGCGGCATGGTGGTCTCCTGGACGGATAGGGGTTCGGATGCGGGGCGGCATGCGTGCTGTCTCGGGTGGCAACACGACGATGCGACCAGTCTAGAAACGCCGAAAACACGCAGCAATTGGTGCGTTGGGCCGCGCGACTGGTGAGGTTCCGTGCCGGCCTAAAGAAATCTTCAGATGCGATCGGTGCGCGCCGGTGCTATGTTGGCTTTCCGGCCGCGCGACGCCGCGCGCCTTCATCCGAAGCCGATCATGAGTTTCCCTGACGAAGACGATTTCCACCGGCTGCTCGACGCGCTGACCACCTGCGTGCTGCTGCACGACGCGCAGACGAAGGCGATCGTGTGGGCGAACCGCGCCGCGTGCATCGCGCTCGGTTTTTCCGTCGAGGAACTGCTGCCGCTGAAGGCGCCGGACATGACGCGTCCCGAGCCGAAATACCAGCGCGAGATCGCCGTGAGCGCATGGGATCGCGCGCTCGTCGACGGGCCGCAGGTGTACGAATGGTGCTACCGGTCGCGCACGGGCGTCGACATGCTGTCCGAGGCGACCGCCACCTACGTGCCGCTGCGCGGGCGCGACGTCGTGATGGTGCAGTTCCGCGACATCAGCGCGGAAGAGGCGGTGCGCCGGCAGCTGCGCCGCTACGAGGCGCGGCTGCGCGAGTTCATGCAGGATCTCGACGAAGGTATCGCGGTCGTCACGCCGCGCGGCGGCGTGCAGTTCATCAGCGAGTCGGGTCGCCGCGTGCTCGGGCTCGCGCCCGACGAAGCGCTCGGCGAGGTGCTCGACTACTGCTCCGAGGCCGATCGCGACCGGCTCGTCGCGCAATTGCACGATGCGCCGTCCGCGTGCCCGTCGGCGCCGCAGCGCTACCGGATCGTGCGGCGCGACGGCTCGCCGTGCTGGCTGCGCATCCTGTGCCGGCAGGTCGAGATCGAGGGCGATCTCGACGGGCTGCTCGTGCAGTTCCGCGACGTAAGCGACGAGGTCGCGATCGAGGACGCGCGCCGCGCCGAAGCGCGCATGCTCGAACACGCGGGCCGCTACAACGCGATGGGCGAGATGGCGAGCGTGATCGCGCACGAGCTGAGCCAGCCGCTCGCGGCCGTGCGCAATTTCATCGAAGGGGCGGTGCAGCGGCTGAACGGGCGCGGCGCCATCGACGACGCGATCTGGGGGCTGCGCAGCGCGGACCGCCAGGCCGAGCACGCGGCGCTGATCATCAAGAGCGTGCGCGAGTTCATCGTGAAGCGCGAGCCGGTCGTCGCGCTCGCCGACCTGCGCGACATCCTCGCGGACGTCGCGTATTTCATCGAGCTGCGTGCGAAGGATGCCGGCGTGACGGTCGCGATCGTGCAGGCCGATGCGCCGCTGCCGATCCGTTGCGAGCGCGTGCTGATCGGGCAGGTGATCCTGAATCTCGCGTTCAATGCGATCGAGGCGTTCGCCGGTTGCGATCGCGTGCCGCGCATGCTGACGCTCGGCACCGCGAACGTGGCCGGGCACGCCGAGCTGCGCGCGATCGACAACGGCCCGGGCATCGCGGCCGGTGCGCACGGCCGGCTGTTCGACGGCTTCTCGTCGTCGAAGGCCGGCGGCAACGGGATCGGACTGTCGCTGTGCAAGAGCATCGTGACGCGTCACGGCGGCCGGATCGGCGCGAGCCCGGCCGAGGGCGGCGGGCTCGACTGCCGCGTGACGCTGCCGCTCGCGGGCGCGTAGTCGTAGCCGCTGCATCGCGTTAAGACCGCAACGGACATCACGGCGCGCCCGCGGCGCATGATGGAGCGACGCCCGGCCCATGGTCAGCGCCCCAGCGCCCGCGCGGTCTGGCCGCCGATGCCGAAGTCGGTGTTCGGGATGTCCTTGATGATCACGCGCGTGGCCTGCAGCGGTGCATCGAGCACGTTCGCGCCCGCGTCGGACAACGCGGCGATCAGCGCGCGTTTTTGTTCATCGGTGCGGCCGGCGATCAGGATCGCGACGATCACGGGCAACGACGGCGGCGCGCCGTCGGCGGCGGTGCGCCCGCCAAGGCCGATATGCGTGGCGGGCAATTCGGTGAGCAGCACGCGCACCGATTCGAGCGGTGCACCGATCGCATCGACGGTCGCACCGCTGAGCCGCGCGATCAGTTCGGCCTTGCGTGCATCGTCATGGCCGGCGGGCAGGAATACTTCGAGTGTGGGCATGGTCGTCCGGAAAGGTGAAGGTTGCCGGCTCACCTTTGCGCTTGCAGCGGCGAACCGGCCACGGCTCACAGCAGGAAGCCGATCGCGCTGAGCGCTTCGGTCGAGTCGATCAGGCGCACGACCTTTTCGGCAATCCGCATCTCGCCTTCGGCATCGACGTGCAGCGTGTGCGTGACGTCGGCCGCGAACAGCGTCGTGACGCCGCGCTTGTACGCGACGACGACCTGCGCCGATTTCAGCTCGACGGTGCCGGCGCTGCCGCTTTCCAGCGTGAAGCGCGACACGGTGCGCACCGTGCGCGCCGCGTCGGCGGCCGACGCCGAGTAGCCGGACACCATCCGCTGCACGCGCTTCTCGCGCATGTCCTGGTCGTCGAATACGTAGTTCAGCGTCGCGGCGAAATCGGTCGTGTCGGGATCGATCGGCACCACGTAGTGACCGGCCGGATCCCACAGGTCGAGCCATGCGCGATAGTCGCGGCGGTCAAGCATCTCGGCTTCGCGCCACACGAATTCGACCGCGCGGGCGAAGGTTTGCTCGGAAAAGAGGGCGTTGCGGTCGTCCATCATTGCTGCTCCATCATCTTGCGCCATTGCTGGTAGGCCTCGCGCATGCCGGTTTCGTCGGTCGCATGGGCGGTCTTTTCGCCGTTCGCGGCGGTCGTCTCGCGGTTCAGCCCGCGATTCACGAGGATCGGCACGTCGGGGCCCGCGTGCGCGCCGCGCTGCACGCGCTCCCACGCTTCCGCGTCGTCGGGGCTCCCGAAGCCGAACGGGCCCTGGAAGTGCTCGTGAATGCGCAGCCGCTCGCGGTTCGCTTCGTCGGGGCCGCCGTCCATCGCGAGCGCGACATGGCGGATCTCGGTTTCGTTTGCCGCGATCGGCCGCAGCACGCGGAAGAACGCCATCGACAGCGCGAGGTTCGGGAACAGGTTCAGGTTGAAGCCGACACCCATCAGCGAGCGCACGATGCGGCGCACTTCGTCCGGCGAGTGGCGCTCGGCGAGCTTCGCCGCGAGCGGCGCGAAGCGCTCGGGCAGCGGCGCGCCGTCGTCTTCGTCGAGATCGATCAGCTCGGGCATCAGCACCGCGAGGCTGTGGCCGTTGCCGAGCCCGCGGCAGAACGCGTCCTCGCTCGTCATGAAGCTCGTGATCGCGGCGGCCGTCTCGTCGTCGATCGACTTCATCCACGACTTGTGCACGACCGGGAAGTGATAGAGGTCGGTCGTGTTCTCGAGCTGGATCTTCCAGTTGCCCTTGAACTTGAACTTGTGCTCGCCGTTCGCCTTGATCGGGTAGCCGGCGCCCTGCTTCATGAACAGGTCGATCCACGGCTTCGCACCGCCGAGGAAATCCTCGAGCGGCTCGATCGTGTCGTTGAAGCTCGCGAAGACCAGCCCCTGGTACACGCCGACGCGCAGCTTCACGAGCGGCAGGTCGCCTTTCTCGCACACGCCTTCGTAGCCGTCGCCGTACGGCAGCGCGCGCAACGTGCCGTCGAGCGCGTACGACCAGCTGTGATACGGGCACGTGAAGCCTTTTGCGTTGCCCTTGTGCGATTCGCAGACGGTCGCGCCGCGATGGCGGCAGCGGTTCTGCAGCACGTTGATTTCGCCGGTCTTGTCGCGCACGACGATCACCGGCTGGCGGCCGATCGTCGTCGTGATGAAGTCGCCCGGGTTCGGCAGCTCGCTCTCGTGCGCGACCCAGATCCAGGTGCGGTAGAAGATGCGCTCGAGCTCGGCTTCGAACAGCGCGGGATCGTGATACATCGCCGGCGCGATGCGGTCGGGTTGCGCGAGGCCGTGCAACGCACGGGTGTCGATCGTCTGGTAGGGAATGTCGCTCATCGTTGTCGTGGGGAAGAGTCGCGAAATCGGGCCGCGCAGCGCACGGTATCGAGTACCCAGTCTCGTCTCCCGCTACATATCCGTCAAATTGATCTAAAATTGGCGACTCAATAAATACGGCAAATGATGGAGGCTACGATGACGTCGGTCGATCATCTCGATCTGAACCTGTTGCGCGTATTCCAGGCGATCGTCGAGGAACGCAGCCTGACGAAGGCCGGCGAGCGGCTCGCGTTGTCGCAGCCGGCCGTCAGCTATTCGCTCGGCCGGCTGCGCACGCTGTTCGACGATCCGCTGTTCGTGCGCACGCGTTCGGGCATGCAGCCGACGCCGGTCGCGCTCGAACTCGCGGGCATCGTCGGCAAGGCGCTCGACATGGTGCGCGTGGCGCTGCGCTACGCGGAGCGCTTCGATCCGGCCACGAGCACGCGCACGTTCCGGCTGTCGTTGTCGGATGCCGGCGAGATGGCGTACCTGCCGGCGATCTGCCAGGCGCTGCGCGAGCGCGCGCCGCGCGTGACGCTGAGCGTACAGCCGCTGCCGGTGGAAGAGATCGAGGAAGCGCTGCGCGCGAGCCGGCTCGATTTCGCGATCGGCAACCTGCCGGAACTGATGCCGCGTACGCGCCACCAGGTGCTGTTCGAGGAAACGTATGTGTGCATGACGGGCCGCCGGCGCGGGTTGCCGAGCGGCGGCGCGCTGAGCCTCGAGCAATTCGTGCGCGCCGCGCACGTCAACGTGAAATCGGTCGAGCACAGCCACCACGCGCTCGACGACGCGTTGCGCGCGCAGGGTGTGGGCCGCAACATCGCGCTCGAGGTGCCGCACTTCGTCGCGCTGCCGAGCGTGCTGTCGGTCACGGATCTGTACGCGACGCTGCCGAAGCGGCTCGCGCGGATCCTGAACCGCGACAACGCGTTCCGCCTGTACGACCTGCCCGTCACGCTGCCGCCCGCGCCGGTGACGATGCACTGGCACGAGCATTTCCATGAAGACGAAGGCAACGCGTGGATGCGCACGCTGCTGGCCGAGCTTGTCGAGGGGTTCGACAACGCGTGACGGCGGCCGGCGCGTGCCGGATGCGTCAGAGATCGAGCACCAGCACCGCCGAGCGCGCGCGCGACACGCAGCAGCAGATCACCGTGTTGCTCGCGCGCTCGGCCTTGCTGAGACAGTGGTCGCGATGATCGGGCTCGCCGTCGACGACAGGCACCATGCAGGTGCCGCACACGCCTTCGCCGCACGACGTGTCGACCTCGACGCCGATGCGCGCGAGCGCGTCGACGATCGACGTGTCGGGCGTGACGCGTACCGATTGCCCGCTGCGTTGCAGGCGCACTTCGAATCCATCGGCAGGGGTGGGGGCAGCATCGGCGGCGACCGGTTCCGCCGCGAAACGTTCGAGATGGATCGAGTCTTCGGGCAAGCGCGTCGCGGCTGCCGCGACGACCGCCTCCATGAACGGCCCCGGGCCGCACGTGTAGACGTGCGCGTGTGCGTCGACCGGTTCGACGCAGCGGCCCAGCGCGGCCGCGAGCGCGTCGGGCTCGACGCCGTAGTGGAACGTCACGTGCGACGCGAACGGCTCGGCCGACAGTTCGTCGACGAAGGCCGCGTGCTCGCGGCTGCGCGCGAAGTAATGCAACCGGTAGCGCGCGCCGCGCCGGTGCAGCGCATACGCCATCGACAGCAGCGGCGTGATGCCGATGCCGGCCGCGATCAGCACATGCTCGCTCGCGTCGTCCGTCAGACGAAAGAGGTTGCGCGGCGTGCCGATCGACAGCTCGGCGCCGACCTGCACATCGTCGTGCAGCGAACGCGAGCCGCCGCGCGACTGCGCCTCCTTCTTCACCGCGAACAGGTAGCTGCCTCGTTCGTCGGGGTTGCCGCACAGCGAGTATTGCCGCGTGACGCCGGACGGCGCGGTGACGTCGATATGGGCGCCGGGTTCGTACGCGTCGAACGGCTGGCCGTCGATGCGCGAAACCCGGAAACAGCGGATGTCCTGCGCCGCGTCGATCAGCGCGTCGATCCGGACCTGGTGGCGGTTCGCTTGCATGGGAAATTCCGTGGGGTACGAGGAAAGCGGCGCGGCAGACACCGCGCCGTCATGCGAACGAGAATAGGGACGGGCATCGCATAAATCAAATCGATTAAAAAGCGATGCCTGAATCAGCGGGATGGATGATGGTCGGCGACGGAGCGCGCCAGTCGTTCAGCGTGCGGCGATTGCGTTGCCCGCCTCGGCCGCCTGCGGTGCTGCTGCCGACGCATGGCCGCGTTCGCGATCGAGGCTGCGGCGATAGTGCCGGCAGCCGGCGGCGAGCAGCAGCGCGGCGAGCGTGGCCGCCGCGACGTTGACGATCGACATCGAATGGCCGACCGCCGCCGGCGCGCCGAACACGCGATCGGTGAACAGCGCGACGACGGTCGTACCGATCCCGAGCGCGATCAGGTTCGACACGAGCAGGAACAGCGCGGAAATCTGCGCGCGCATCTGGTTCGGCGCGAGCGTCTGCATCGCGGCGGTCGACGTCGGCATCGGGAACGACGCGAAGAACATCGCGACGACGAGCATCGCGAGCGAAGCGGGCAGCGAGTCGAGTTGCGTGAACAGCGTCGCGGGAATCACCATGCACGCGGCGCCGATCGCGCCGGCGCGCATCGGCGCATCGCTGCGGCCGCGTCGCAGCATCCAGTCGTTGAGCCAGCCGCCGCAGAACACGCCGGCCGTGTTCGCGACCAGCAGCACGATGCCGAGCGTGTAGCCGGCTTCGACGGCCGTCATCCCGAAGCGGCGGATATAGAACGCGGGCGTCCAGCTCAGCAGGCAGTACAGCGTCATCGCGTAGAACGAGAAGCCGAGGTAGTGGCACGCGAAGGTCGCGCGATGCGTGCCGACGAAGCGCAGCGAATCGCGCATCGACACGCGCCGCACGGCGCCCGAGCGATCCTGCGCGAGCCCCTTGCGCTGCGGGTCGCGCACGGTCGCCGCGAACAGCAGCGCGACCAGCAGCCCCGGCAGCCCGACGATCAGGAACGTGACCTGCCACGCATGCACCTGCCCGACCACCGGCAGCGTGAACGCGCTCGCATGCTTGAGCAGCGCGATCACGTAACCGCCGATCAGGAACGCGACGCCGCCGCCGATGAACGAACCGAGCGAATACACGGCGATCGCGCGCCCGAGCTTCTCCTTCGGGAAGTAGTCGGCGAGCATCGAATACGCGCCGGGCGACAGCGCGGCCTCGCCGACGCCCACGCCCATGCGCGCGATGAACATCTGCACGAAATGCTGGCTGAGCCCGCACGCGGCGGTCGCGACGCTCCACAGCGCGATGCCGAGCGAGATGATCCGCGGGCGCGCGTAGCGATCGGCGAGATACGCGACCGGCAGCCCCATCACCGCATAGAACAGCGAGAACGCGAAGCCGTTGAGCAGGCTGAACTGCGTGTCGGACAGATGCAGGTCGCGCTTGATCGGCTCGATCATCAGCACGAGGACCTGGCGGTCGACGAACGAAAAGACGTACGCGAGCATGCAGATGACGACGACATACCATTCGTACGTATAGCGCTTGCCGTCGGCAGCGCGGGCCGTGGATGCGGACATGCGGATTCTCCAGGAGCGGGCGGTGGGGATGCGCGGCAGCGGCCTCGCGGGCCGGGCGCCGTCGCGGCGCGAAAGCGTGCGGGGGGCACGTGTCGGAGACGCAGCGTAGTCGGCCAAATCCGGCCGCCATAGCCGGAGTGACAGCCGCGCCACACGGGCATCTACCGACCCGGATAAAGAAAACACCAGGGTGACGCGCGCCGGCCGCCGCGCGGCGCGCTTGCAGCGGGGCGCGCGCGCATCATGCGGCGCATCTATAAGCGTTATAGAGCGCATTGCGTCGACGTCCGAAATTGTCGTTCCTAGACTCGGCCCGTTTTTGATCGGCTGCGTTGGCCCTTCGCGGCGAACGCGCTTCACACCAGCCGGCGCGATACCGACAGGCGCCGGAACCTCTACGGGACGACGACGATGACTCAACCGAACGGGCGGGCCGACCGGCTTGCCGTACCGCTTGCCGCGCTGCTGGCCTGCGCGGCGCTGCCCGCATTCGCGCAATCGAGCGTGACGCTCTACGGCCGCGTCGACACCGCGATCGAATACGCGAACGCCGGGCCGAACCACGTGACCCGCATGGGCAGCGGCAACCTGTTCGCGTCGCAATGGGGGCTGAAGGGCGTCGAGGATCTCGGCGGCGGCTACGCGACGATCTTCAAGCTGGAGGACGGCTTCAACGCGGCCAGCGGCGCGCTGTCGAACAGCAGTGCGCTGTTCGGCCGCGAAGCGTGGGTCGGCATCACGGGGCCGTTCGGCGGCGTGCAGTTCGGCGAGCTTTACACGATCCTGCACACGACGCTCGTCACGTACAGCCTGCCCGGACTCGGCGCGGGGCTCGCGTGGGGCAACGCGACGAACAACTTCGTCGGGCCCGCGTTCCTGCGCGTGCGCAACTCGATGCGCTATACGTCGCCGCGCTACGCGGGCCTCATGCTGCGCGCGATGGCCGCGCGCGGCACCAACGGCGCGGCCGGGCAGCCGGCGACGCTCGGCGATACGTACGGCGCGGGGCTCAACTACGTGCGCGGCGGCCTGTCGGTCGACATCGACTACATGCAGCAGAAGTTCAGCCCGGTGGCCGCGGCCGCGCTCGGCGACACGAGCCCGGCCGCGAACGGCAACTACACGCTCGGCGCGATTTCGTACGACTTCAATGTCGTGAAGGTCGCCGCGCTGTACCTGCGCCATCGCGGCGGCCCCGACGTCGCGACCGCGATCGACAGCCAGAGCGCGTATCCGCACAGCGACATCATGGAGCTGAGCGCGACGGTGCCGATCGGGCGTGCGTCGCTGCTGCTGAGCGTCGGCCATTACCGCAAGGTCGCGGACAGCGACGGCAACGCCGATTCGTACGGCATCCGCTTCGACTATCCGCTGTCGAAGCGCACGGTGCTGTACACGGGCGCCGCGATGGTGCGCAACGGCGCGCATGCGCGCTTCGTCGTCAACGGCGCGGCGGGCGGCGGCGTCGCGGTCGCCGAGCCGGGCGCCACCGCGAGCTCGATCGTCGCGGGCATCCTCACGTCGTTCTGAGCGGCGCGCGCCGCTGCCCGCTTGCGCCGCTCGTGTTGTCATGCGCAGGCGGGCGGTTGCGGCGCGAGCCATGCGTCGAACGGCGCCAGCTCGCCGATGTGGAACAGCTCGAGCAGCAGCGCGCGCAACCAGCGATGGCCGGGGTCCGCGTCGAAGCGCCGGTGCCAGTACGCGTTGACGGCCCATTCGCCGGCACCGGCGATCTCGTACAGTGCGCACGGCTGCCGCGCCGCGAACGTGATCGCGATCGTCTCCGGCAAAATCAGCGCATAGTCGCCGTCGCGCAGCAGCGCGGGCACCACCATGAAATCGGGTAGCGCCGCGCGCACGCGCGGCATCAGCCCGTGCCGCTCCAGCAGCTGCATCGATTGCGGATGCGACGTGACCGCGACGAAGCGCAATGTATCGGGCGCCGCGCCGTCGAGCACGTAATCGTCGGGGAGCGCGACGCGCTGCGCGGTGCGGCGCGGCATCAGCAGTACGCAGCGCTCGTGCAGCAGCGCGGTGCGCTGGAAGTGGCTCGACGCGTCGGCGAAATGCCCGAGCGCGAAGTCGATGCGCCCCGATTCGAGCGCGACGTTGAGCTGGCATTCGTCGACGTGCAGCGTCTCGATCACCGCGCCCGGCGCGCGGCGGTCGAACGCGGCGAGCAGCGTCGGCAGGAACGCGCTCGCGGCGAAATCACTCATGTGCAGGCGGAACACGCGCTGCGTACTGTCGGGCGTGAAGCGCGACCCTTCGTCGAGCACGTCCTGCAGGATCGCGAGCGCCTTGTCGACCGAGATCGCCAGCCGCTGCGCGCGCGGCGTCGGCTCGACGCCGGTGCCGGTGCGCACGAACAGCGCGTCGCGGAACATCAGCCGCAGCCGGCCGAGCGCATGGCTGACGGACGGCTGCGTGACGCCGAGCCGCAGCGCCGCGCGGCCGACATGCCGCTCCTCGTAGACCGCACGAAACGTCTTCAGCAGGTTGAGGTCGAGATCCTGCACGCGCAGTTCCGACAGGTCGCTGTCGTGCGGCGCGGAATCGGCGCGGGTCGGGGCCGCCGGGCGGCCGGTTGCGGCGTGCGTCATCGGGATTGCCTCGCGGTGACGGAAGGCGCATGGCCGTAACGCCGCGCATACGCCTTCGCGAAATGGCCGAAGCCATGGATGCCGTGCGCGATCAGCACGTCGGTCACGCTGCACGTGTCGCCGCGTTGCAGCGCCGCGTGCACGGCGGCGAGCCGGCGCTCGCGCACGTACGCGGCCGGCGTGGTGTGCAGGAACGCGCGAAACGCGTGCTGCAGCGTGCGGGGC
>NZ_QOBB01000165.1:0-16914 GCF_024704855.1 Burkholderia sp. HAN2018
GCCCGTTGCCGCCCGCCGCGCGCGGCACGACATCGGACAGTTCGATCTCGCCGCCGAGCCGCGCGGCCGCGCTGAACGCGAGATACAGGCCGACCCCGTGCCCGCCCTGCGTGCTGTCGACCGGCATCGCGCCGAGCGACTCGCGCAGCGCGGCCGGAATGCCGGGCCCGTCGTCGCACACCTCGAATTCGATCTCGTCGGCCGCGCCGGCGTGCGCGACCTTCGCGGCCAGCGTCACGCGCTGCGGGCTCGCGCGCGCGGCGTTGTCGAGCAGGATCGTCAGGATCTGGCCGGCCGCGACCGTATCGTCGAGCGCGACGCCCGCCGGGCGCGCACCGAGCAGTTCGAACTGCACGTGCGGATGCCGCAGGCGCCAGTGCTCGACGAACGTGTCGAGCCAGTCGTCCACCGGCTGGCGGCTCGCGGGTGCGCTCGCGCGGCTGCGCAGGCGCGCGAGCGCCGACGTGCAGAGCGTCATCTGCTCCTCGAGCACCTTCAGGTCGGCTTCGTAGCGGGCCAGCCCCGGATCGGCGCGCGCCGCGTCGCGCAGTTCCTCGGCAAGCATCGCGATCGTCGACAGCGGCGTGCCCATCTCGTGCGCGACGGTGGCGGCCTGCACGCCGAGCGCGACCGCCCGCTCGTCGCGCAGCAGGTGCGCCTGCGCTTCGCCGAGCGCCGCGTCGCGCTGGCGCAGCGCATTCGACATGCGCGCGACGAACCACGCGATCAGCCCGACGCTGACCATGAAGTTCGCCCACATCCCGGTACGGTAGTAGTCGAACAGGTTGGCCGGGTTATCCATGTTGAGCGGCACCGAGTCGAAGCCGAGCGCCGCGTAGCACGCGACCGCGAACGCCGCGAGCCAGATCATCAGGTGCCACGGCAGCACGGCCGCCGCGATCGCGAGCGAAGGCAGGTACAGCGACACGAACGGATTGGTCGTGCCGCCCGACAGGAACAGCAGCGCGGACAACGCGCCGAGGTCGACCCATAGCTGGCCGAGCAGCTCGAAATTGGTCTCGGGCCGCGCGCGCAGCACGCGCACCCAGGTCAGCGCGTTGAAAACGATTTCGAGCGCGATGACCATCAGCATCGCCGGCAACGGCAGATGCACGCCGAAATAGGTCTGCACGACGCCGATCGTCACGAGCTGGCCGATGATCGCGAGATTGCGGAGCCAGAACAGGTGACTGAGGTTGACGCGCCCGGTGGTGGTGATTCGTTGCATCCGGGCAGTTTACCCGTTTAGCGGGCAGCGCCTCTAGCGGGGCCGGATCGGAACGCGGTGAACGGGATGCGCTGCGTGCACGGCCGGTGCCGTCAGCCGGCCGCGCCGGCCATCCGCTGCGCGATCTCGTCGGCCAGGCATTCGGGGCACCGACAGCGCGCGCCGGCAGCCGGTGGCGTACCGCCGGGCAAGACCGGCATCGACGCGCACCAGCATTCGAACGGCTGCGAGCGGGCGCCGCAGTCGAAGCTGCGCCCGCAGTGCGGGCAACGCGCGCGGCGCGGGGCAGAACGGGCGTCGGCGGCGGGATCGGTCATGGCGGAAACGCGGAAGCGGGCGTGAAACCGCCCTACGCGACAAGCATAGCGCGGCGAACGGATTTTGCACGCCGTCCATCCGGCCGACGACCGTCGTAAACGCTCGCGAGCCACCTCGGCGCCGCTACCCGCGCACCGTTGCGCACACCGCCGCCCGAATGGCCGCCCGCATCGCGCCGCGCCATAGCCGGCGGGCCGCCGCGCGCTGTACCCGAGCCGCGCCGCACGTGTTCCGGCCCGTCCAAAAACCCGATGCTGCGCTGCGCCACTCCTGTACAATTCGCCGTGTTTCAACCGTTCCCAGCCAGAGCCGCCGCCATGTCCGAGCCCATCGACCTCTCGCAGATCGCCCCCACGCTGAAAGCAGAAATCCTCGCCGAGGCGCTGCCGTATATCCGCCGTTACCACGGGAAAACCGTGGTCATCAAATACGGCGGCAACGCGATGACGGAAGAGCGGCTCAAGCAAGGCTTCGCGCGCGACGTGATCCTGCTGAAACTGGTCGGCATCAACCCGGTGATCGTCCACGGCGGCGGTCCGCAGATCGATCACGCGCTGAAGAAGATCGGCAAGGCCGGCACCTTCATCCAGGGCATGCGCGTCACCGACGAAGAGACGATGGAAGTCGTCGAATGGGTGCTGGGCGGCGAAGTGCAGCAGGACATCGTGATGCTGATCAACCACTTCGGCGGCCACGCGGTGGGCCTGACGGGCAAGGACGGCGGCCTGATCCACGCACGCAAGCTGCTGATGCCGGACCGCGACAACCCGGGCCAGTACATCGACATCGGCCAGGTCGGCGAAGTCGAGGCGATCAACCCGGCGGTCGTGAAGGCGCTGCAGGACGACGCGTTCATCCCGGTGATCTCGCCGATCGGCTTCGGCGAGGACGGCCTCTCGTACAACATCAATGCCGATCTGGTCGCGGGCAAGCTCGCCACGGTGCTGAACGCCGAGAAGCTGCTGATGATGACCAACATCCCCGGCGTGATGGACAAGGACGGCAACCTGCTGACCGACCTGTCGGCGCGCGAGATCGACGCGCTGTTCGAGGACGGCACGATCTCCGGCGGCATGCTGCCGAAGATCTCGTCGGCGCTCGACGCCGCGAAGAGCGGCGTGAAGTCGGTGCACATCGTCGACGGCCGGATCGAACATTCGGTGCTGCTGGAAATCCTGACCGAGCAGCCGTTCGGCACGATGATCCGCTCGCATTGAGCGCGCGCCGCAAACCCTCCGGCCCCGACCTGCCGGCGTCGCTGCGACGCCGGCGCATCTCCCGCAGCCGGCCGCACGCCGGCTCGCCCGTCTGGCTGTTCGATCTCGACAACACGCTGCACCACGCATCGCACGCGATCTTTCCGGAGATCAACCGCGCGATGACGCAGTACATCATCGACGCGCTGCAGGTCGAGCGCGCCGAAGCCGACCGCCTGCGCACCGGCTACACGCAGCGCTACGGCGCCGCACTCCTCGGCCTCACGCGCCACCATCCGATCGATCCGCACGACTTCCTGCGCGTGGTCCACACGTTCGCCGATCTTCCCGCGATGGTGCGCGCCGAGCGCGGCCTCGCGCACATCATCGCCGCGCTGCCGGGCCGCAAGTTCGTGCTGACCAATGCGCCCGAGAACTATGCGCGCGCGGTGCTGCGCGAATTGCGCATCGAGCGGCTGTTCGAACGCGTGATCGCGATCGAGCACATGCGCGACCGCCGCACATGGCGCGCGAAGCCCGATCACACGATGCTGCGCCGTACGCTGCGCGCCGTGCGTGCCCGTGCGTCCGACGCGATCCTCGTCGAGGATACGCTCGGCCACCTGAAGCGCTACAAGCGCCTCGGCATCGGCACGGTGTGGATCACCGGCCACCTGCCAGGCCACCTGCCAGGCACCGGACGCCCACTTTATGTCGACCAGCGCATTCGTTCGCTAAAATCGCTCCGACTGGGCACACGATCGGGGCGACAAAAATGCAGCCGACTTACCCGCAGGACCAAGCCGTAACCGAAGGCCGGACCACACCTGCCCGCCCGCGCCCGAAGCCGGGCGAGCGCCGCGTGATGATCCTGCAGACCCTCGCGGCGATGCTCGAGGCGCCGAAACCCGAAAAAATCACGACCGCCTCGCTCGCGGCCCGGCTCGACGTGTCGGAAGCCGCGCTGTACCGGCACTTCCCCAGCAAGGCGAAGATGTACGAAGGGCTGATCGAGTTCATCGAGCAGGCGCTGTTCGGGCTCGTCAACCAGATCGTCGCGAAGGAGCCGAACGGCGTGCAGCAGGCGCGCACGATCGCACTGACGATGCTCAATTTCGCCGCGAAGAATCCGGGCATGACGCGCGTGCTGACCGGCGAGGCGCTGGTCGGCGAGGACGAGCGTCTGACCGAGCGCGTGAACCAATTGCTCGACCGGATCGAGGCGACCGTCAAGCAGTGCCTGCGGGTCGCGCGTACCGAGGCGCAAGCACCCGACGGCGCGGCGCCGTTCGCGCTGCCCGCCGACTACGATCCCGCCGCCCGCGCGAGCCTGCTCGTCAGCTATGTGATCGGCCGGTGGCATCGCTTCGCGAAAGGCGGGTTCCAGAAACCGCCCGGCGAGCAGGCCGATGCGCATTTGCGGCTGATCCTGCAGTAAGCGTGGTCGGCGGCAAAACGGTTCATCGTCGCCACGCGCGGTCGACAAAGCGTGCGACACATCGGGCCGCCCTCCGCCAGCGACGCCTCACTGGTAACTGAGCGTGAACGTCATTCGCCCCTTGGCCTTGCCTGCGGTAACGGTCGGCGACGTCTGAATGAATCTGGCGCTCAACGGGATCGAGAAGAAGCCGTTACCTGTCGTGCCGGCATACCACTGATTCTTGTTCCCCGCCACTGACGAGTCGGGCCCGTAGCTGAGCAGCGTCGAATCCTTGAAAACCTGGATGCCCAATCCCTTGGCCGTCGAATCGGACGAGAGATTCAGCGTATTCGACGTGTTGGACTGATACGTGACGTCGGTCAAAGTCATATAGAGCTTCGCATCGACGCTCTCGTCACCACCGGAACAGATCAAGTTGATCGCGAAAGGCTTCAAATCCGAGGTCGAGCCGATCCCGGTGAATTTCTTTGTGGAATAGGTACCGAGATCCACATTTTGCGTCGCCGCAGCAGCCTTACAGGTCGGCGCCTTGATCTGTAAATCACCGGACCATCGATAGCTGACGACTTTGTCCGTCAGAGAGGTCACCGAGTGAAAAGCAAACTCGCCCGACAATCTGCCTTTTCCCGTAATGGGGCCGATTTTGTAAAATTGCAGCATCACGGACGCTTTGTTACCACCACCAACACCTATCTCATATTCCGGATAATACGCATCCCGACTATCTATCGGAAGAAACTTCCCACTGCTCGCTATTTTTACCGCAACGCCTTCAATCCCCGATTGAAACATCTTCTGATTGACACCGTAAGCCGGCAAAGGAGAATGCCAATAAGAAAGGCTAAATATAGGGTACACACATCGAATCCAAAACGGCGGCGGGACATTGTCCGACTCTAGCGTTATGCCGAGTAACAGCGTGCCATCCGGCACATTGGGATTGAATGGCGGTATTTTATTGGCGTCGAAATTGTACTCGGCCGTCTTTAACGGACCAGTCGGATTGATGGTGAAGCAATAAGGGGCTGCGTGCGCGAGACCCGACAGCCCCGACATCATCGCCATCGCAATAATCCATTTCCATTTTTTCATCGCAATTTCTCTATCGATCAACTTGAATGTCTTTCGCGGGGCATCGACCGCCACGATCTTTCCGCGACGCGCCGTGTCTCTTCCAGTCAGCGCCCCGTCGGTGCTGGCGTCGCGGCTTGACGAGCGCGCGGCGCCTGCGACGTTGTCCGCGTAGACGCGTGTTACTCGCCGGGTGCAGCATCCGTTCCATCGGTCGGTGGCTCTGCGCTGCGACAAAGCGCATCAACACGCTGGTAGCTGTCCGATCCCGAATGTTTTTCACGCACCGGCAGGTCATATGTGATGCGGCACCGCGCGTCGGGCTCCTCGCCCCATCTGACCGAGAGTTCGCCGCGATCCTCCAGCCCCCGGGCGAATATCTTGCTGGCCTGCCCGACTATGCCGACACGCTTGCCGTGTACGTCGATCACATCTGCACCGAACGGTAACGGCTTGCCGTTCGACCGCGTGGTGTGGATCACCGCCGAGCGGCCCATTTCGGTTTCATACTTCAGCATCACGATCGCCCCTGCGCGGGGAGCGATCTGCTGACTGGTGGATTTCAATTCGACATCGGTGGACAGCCCCTTCGGATCGATATCGACCGAATTGACGCTATAGGGTGTCAGGTAAGGCACGATCGCGTAGCCACGGCCATCCACTCGCAAACCCGATGAATTGAGGACGCGCGCCCCCTGGGCATTCTTTGCCTCGACGATCCCGAATGTTTCAGAAACCGGCTGCGACAGCGTGATCCCGCCCGGATGCGCAACCAATGCGCCGCGCACGCCGAGCGAGCCTTGCGAATACCCCTTTCCGGTGCCCGCGCTGGCCGAAATATCGGCTACGCGGCCGTGATACAGCGCATTTGCACTGCCCGACGTGCTGCCCTGATCGTTGCCGGAAACGTGGTTGACGTTCACGCCGTACGAAAGATTGCGATCCGCGCCAAGCGAACCCGTCATGGTCGTCCGAACCTGCGTGCTGCCGCTCGTATCGCGTGACACGCTTGAGCTGATGGTGAGCGGGCGATCACGGCCGAGCGGAATCGTCAGACTCGCGTAGTAAAGCGTGCTCTGCCGGCCGAATTGCATCTGCTGCCGCGTCGCCTGGAGGTTCACGCTGATGTTGCGGATCGTATTGCTGTAACCGACCGAGTAGTTGATATCGGAACCGGCGCGATTCCAGTAATTCACCGTCGACGCCGTCAGCGATACGACGCCGCCTCGCTGGCCGAGCGACTGACTGATCGTCGCCTGTGCGCGGTTGCGCGGACGCACCACGTTGCCTCCCGCAGTCAGGCCACGCTTGCTTGCGTCGCGCATCTGCATGGCATTGACCAGGTCAAGGAAGCCGCCGGTCGAATAGCGATAGGCTGCGATGGAAATATCCGAGCCGGTCTGCGGAAGATTCTTCGAGTAACCGATTCGCATGCTGCCGCCCACCATCCGGCCCGATCCCGGAATCAGCGCGTTCGATTGCGTGTAGTCGAAGCTGAACGCACCGACCTTCGTGGCCAGCACGCCGCCCACCAACGCTGTCGCGTAACCCTCGGCGGCCGCCGCACCGACATATCCGGTCAGTGCATTCGTGAAACCGCGCTGCCAGGTCCCCTGGATGAACGGCGGATTGCCGGAGAGCGATGCATCGCGAAGCGTGCCCGCCGTGATGCTGTAACGGCTGATGCCCGGCCGCAACGACAACGGCAGCGCGGCATAGGGCACGCTGAAGGAATGCACGCGGCCGTCCGCCTCGGTAACGTCCACCTTGAGGTCGCCGCCGTACCCTGTCGCATAAAGATCGTTGATCTCGAATGCACCGGGTGCGACGACCGTCTCGTAAATCGTCGCGCCGTTCTGCCTGATCGTCACCCTGGCGTTGCTGTTGGCCACGCCCCGTACGGTCGGCGCGTAGCCGCGCAGCGAGTCGGGCAGCATCCGGTCGTCGCTTGCGAGCCGGGCACCACGGAACGCAACCGAATCGAAGAGTTCACCGGTGGTATACGACTCGCCAAGCGTGAGTTGGGACGACAGGCGCGGCACATCGCGTTGCACGAAAATCCTGAGGCTTTGATATTGCCCCTTGCTCTGCGAACTCCAGTTGTATGAACCGTCATGCCGAAAATGCCACGGGCCGAGGTTCATGCCGGCGCTCAGCCCGACATATCCCTGCGTTTGCGTTTCCGCACCGTGGCTGTTGTACATATAGACATTCGTGTCGTAGCCGAGAAATGCGGCGTTCACCCCGCTATCCCAGTACGCCTGGCCGACATAACCACGCGGATTTCGGCTGAGCGACATTTGCTGGATCGTCAGATCGAGACGTTGCGTGCCGAAATCGAAGTCTGCCTTTGCGCTGTCGATGACCTGTTCTATCGGCAGGCACGCGCCCGGCACGTCCAGCGCCTCGGCGGTTGCGGAGGCGAGCCGGGTCAGATCGACGCCGGTGCGAAGCAGCAGTGACTTGTCAAAGCAGGCGCGCGCATTGCTGCCACGCAATCCGTCCGGCTCCTTGAACGGAACGTCGATACGGCCGACCCAGCGTTCGTTGACGTAAACGTCGACGTTGTATGTACCAGGCAGCACCGTGTCGCCCTTTTCGAAGCGCGAAAGATTGGTCGCCGCGCTGCTGCCAGGCGCGAGAAATTCCTTTTCGAACTCGATCGGCGCGACCATGAATCGCGCATTGCTCGATTCGACTTCAGCGGCCACCACCTGATAAGTGGACAACATCGACAGCACCGCGGCAGAAAGCGGCCGCAGGCGTGGCAGGATACCCTGCGCTTCGGGTTTTACGGTCTTCGTCATGGTGTCACGCACTTCATTACTCGGTGCGCCCGGAGACCGGGCAAAATGCTCCGTTGAAGGCGCGGTTGTGTCTTTCGACGTCGGGAGGCAATTCAGGGAAGGACGGCCGCGTCGATGCGGCCGGTCAGGCACGGCGCGGCATGCGGGCCGCGCCGCCTCGGGTCAGCGTTGCGCCGGGCTCTTGAGCGGGTGCGTGCCCGGCACGCCGGCACCGTAGTCGTTGATGGACAGGTAATCGACTTCGGCGTCGGCATCCGGCTGCCGTGCCAGCCTTTCGATCGGGAAAGTTTGGGACGAGAACGGCGGGACGTAACCGTTTCCGGCGCTATAGCTGCGGCCGCCAGACTTCAGCGTGACCTCACCGAGATTGACGAAATACGGCGTCGGGTTCTCGCCTTTCAGCACATAACCGCCGCCCCCTTCGCTTCGCATAACCGACCATCTCACCTTCCCGGGTGCGTCCAGAGGATCGCCGGACAGCCCCTTCGGTCGGTACATCACCTTGATGCGGGTACGGAAGGCGAATTGCAGGTAGTTCTCGCCGGCTTCCTCATCCGTCGCTTTCGGCGGCACCTCGAGCGCGTTCAGCCAGAACAGCGTTTCCCTGTCCTGCGCAAGCGGTTCCCGGGTATAGATCATGCGGACCGTCTGCCCCTTCTTTGCATCGAGACGGAACATGGTCGGCGTCAACGTGAACGGTACGTCGATCGTCTCAGGCGACGCCTGAACCTCACCCTTGTCGATCCAGACCTGAACGAATGCGGGCCGGTCACCTGCATTCGTCATCTTGATCGACGTTTCACGCTCGGTGCCGCGGAAAATCACGCGCGTGTTGTCGATCACCACGCTCGCGTGTGCACTGTCGATCGCCGCGGCCGCGCTCAGGCCAAGCAGCGCGGCATACAATCCGTTTCTCCACGAAATTTTCATACGCATTCCTATTTAATATGTACTCGCGTCATTCCTGAGAAGCCGTCTCGCGTGACGACGAAACGGCTTGATACGAGAACGCGAAGGGGCGGCGGTGAAATTACCGGCCGCCTACGCGGCGTGCTTATTGATACGTGATCGTGTAGTTCACGCGCGACTTGACCGCACCCGCCGTGGCGTTGCCGAGCGACTGGTACTGTGCGTAGAACTGCAGGTCGGCCTTGCCCGAAGCAAGGCTGACCTTGTCGACGTTCTGCTGACCGATCGGCTTCGATGCATCAATCGGGTCGTAACTGCTGTTGAGCAGGGCAACTTCGACCTTCGTCGCCCCGCCGGCGTCAGGCTTCAGATTGCCGGTGGCCGAATTCACCGTCGGACCGGGCTCGAGGTACGCACTCACGATGCCCGTGGACGGCGTGCAATCGGTCAGGGACAGCTTGAACCCCTGACGACCGGCCCAGGAACCCGGCGCGGCCAGCGTCTTCGTGGACATCGGCGGCAGCGTGACGGTGAAATCCTTGCTGCCGTTATTGATCGTGCAGGTTGCCGATGTCAGCACACCATCGAACTCGACCAATCCGTCCGCGGCGTGCGCGGCGGGGGCAAGCATCAAGACTGAAATACCGGCCAGCAGCATCGGAACAAACGCTTTTTTCATGTCGATAATTGCCTATAAGGTTTAAGGTAAAGTTGAAATGTTCCGTCGCTTTTTTTCAGGACAAATCGATCATCCCCGTTGCCGGCGACGGCATTTCGCTGGGAATTTTCCGAAAAAACACAAGTTCATCACACCCATCGTCGTCCTAATTTATCGTCGGATTTCATCGTAAATGTACGAAAGTTCGTCGATCGACAGGCGTCACGCCATGTTTTATCGCCCACTGTCATCGATACGTAACAATTGATGTCCGGCAGCGGTGCTCCTGCTTACCCTGTCTCGGGAACACACAACACTCGCACCTGCTTTGCCGCACCAGTTGATCGCGGTGCGATCACGCCCCAGCGCCCCGACCGCATCGCACGGCCGATTCACGACATGAATCGGATCAGTCACGGTGACCGTCTCCGTCGCCATTCAGTGCATGGCCCGTACCCGACATGACGGGTACGAACAGCGTGGCGCAATCGGGCATTCGCGATGCCGGTACGGCAACAATTCGGTCTGCAAATTCGAACTCGTCAAATTTCCAAACCCTCTCTCACAAGATACATTTCGCTCGAACATTCAAGCAAAACCGGAGTGAACCAGTGAAATGCAGGCATGTGCTCTTCAAATTTGGCATCGGTGGACATTTCGCCCGCGCGGCGATACTCGCCGGCACGGCGATGTCATTGCCGTCCCAGGCCCAATCTCCCGGCGGTAACGGCCAGCGTGCGGACGGCACCGCGCTCGAAGTCGCGCCCGGCGACTATTCGACGTTCAGCCATGGCGCTCCAGCATTGGCCGCACTCAACGGCGGCACGCTCACTACCGGCGGCAAGACGCGCCTGTTCACGTTCGGCCACGGTTCAAGCGGCGCAATCGCCGAAGGGGCCCGCTCATATATCGAATTGAACAACGCCGAAATCCGCACTCGCGGCATATTCGGCACGGGAATCGATGCGCGCCAGGGAGGCAGCGTGGTGGCGCGACAGCTTTCCATCGATACGGACAATGACAGTGCCCACGGCGCCTATGTCGACGGCGCCGACAGCCACATCGATCTCTCCGACAGCCTGATTGCCACACGCGGCCGTGAAGCGCATGGCGTCGCCGTGCACTATGCGCCGGGCGCCTCCGTGAGCGTCGCCGATACGAAGATCATCACCGGCGGCGAATTCTCTTTCGGCGTGTTCGTGAGTCACGGCGACGTGCGTGCGGCCTTCGATCGAGTCGACATCATGACAATCGGCGACTACGCGTCGGCGCTGTCCAAACCGGGCACATCCACCGTCACGTTCAGCGACTCGCTCCTGCAAACGAGCGGCTATGCCGCGCTCGGCGTGGATGCCCGCGAAGGCCGTGTCGAACTCGCCCGCTCGAACGTGCTCACGCACGGCGAGAGCGCCCATGGCCTGTATGCCTCGAAGGAATTTGCGAACGCGCCCGTCGCACAAGCGATCGATACGTACGTCACCACAACCGGTACGCGCTCGATCGGCGCCATCGCCCGGCTCGGCGGCAAGGTCGCGATGACACGCGGCGGCATCGTGACGAGCGGCGAACGCGCGCGCGGCGTGCTGTCGGCCGGCGCAGGCTCCGTCGCCTCGCTCACCGAGACGAGCGTCGAGACGCACGGCGCCGAAGCCACCGCGTTGCATGCGAGTGTCGGCGGCTCGGTCGATCTGCTGCGCAGCGACGCCCGCACGACCGGCGCCGACGCGTATGGGGCGGCCGTCCATGGCGGCACGCTGACGATCGACGACGGCACGCTCGTCAGCGAGCGCCATGGCGCGATCGACGCATCCGATGCGACGGTCACACTGAAAAACGGCACGCGCGCGATCGGCGGCAACGGCAAGCTGCTGTCCGTCCATGCCGAGTCGGGTGCGCCGGTACGCCTGACGCTCGACGAGCGCTCCCATGCCGCAGGCGACATCGTCAACCACCCGACCGACGACGGCAGTCCGACGCACGCGGTGACGGACGTCGCGCTCACGAACGCGTCCGCGTGGACGGGCGCGACCGACGCGGTTCGCACGCTGTCGCTGGACACGAACAGTCTCTGGACCGTCACCGCGGATTCGTCGGTCGGCTCCGTCGCGCTGAACGATTCGACGATCGCATTCGACGCGCCGGCGGCCCGTGGCGCGCCGACACCGCGCACGCTCGTGGTGACGGGCGACTATGCGGCCCGCAACGGCAAGCTCGTCCTCCATACGACGCTGCAAGACGACGCGTCGCCCAGCGACCGCCTCGTGATCGACGGCGGCCACGCATCGGGCGATACCGGCATCGTCGTGAAGCGCGCGGGCGGCGACGGCGCGGCGACGACCGTCGGCATCCCGCTCGTCGAAACCCGCAACGGCGGCACGACCGATGCATCGGCATTCACGCTCGATGCGGCATCGGACGGCTACCGGAACGGCTTCGGTACGTTGTCGGCAGGCGGCTACGATTACATGCTCAAACGTGGCGGCGATGGCGGGCAGGCGGAAGACTGGTATCTCGTCTCCGCGGCAAAGCCACTGCCGCCGGTCCAGCCCGATCCGCCGATCGTGCCGGAAGTCGTCCCCCCTCCTCCGCGCGCCGCCGCACCGGAACCCGACGCGTATCTGGCAAACGCAGACGCCGCAGCGACGATGGCGATTCATTCGCTGCATCAGCGTGACGATCGTTCGCTACGCGCCGGGGCAACCGGCCCGCTGGACGGCGCCGTGTGGCTGCGCGCCGAGGGCCAGATGACGTCGATGTCGGGCGGCAACCGCAGCGTGTCGGGCAACGGCCGCCTGATTCACGCGGGCGCCGACCTGCTCCGCTTCGACGACGGCCGCGGCGGCAGCGTGCGCATCGGCGCGATGGGCATGTACGGCAGCCAGACGAACTGGTCGACACGCCCGCTGTGGAACCCGATCGAGGGGCGCGTCACGAACGCCACCGCGCGCGGCAGCGTGGCCGGCTACAACGTCGGCGTGTACGGCACGTGGTACGGCAGCCGCGACATCCTGACCGGCCCTTACGTCGATGCCTGGTTCATGTACGGCGCCTACGCGAACAGCGTCGGCGGCAGCCTCGCGGCCGATTCGTATCGGTCGCGCACCGTGACCGGTTCGATCGAGACCGGCTATTCACTCGGGTTCTACGAGCGGGGCGACACGCGGTTCTTCGTCGAGCCCGAAGCGCAGCTCGTCGTGTCCGACTATCGCGCGGACGCGCACGGCACCGCCGGCGGCCGCCTCGACGGCCAGGGCGCCACCGATGTGCTCACCCGCCTGGGCGTACGCGTGCACGGCGTGACCGCGATGTCGCACGGCCGTGAGTTGCGCCCGTTCATCGAGGCGAACTGGTGGCACGGCCCCGGCTCGCGCACGCTGACGCTCGACCGCAATGCTTTCTCGTTCAGCGTCCCGCGCGACCGCGCGGCGTTCCGGGTCGGCGCGCGAGGCCAGGTGTCGAAGCGCTTCGCGATATCGGCGGGCCTCGGGGTGGAGGCGAACCTGTCCGACTATGCGGTGGTCAAGGGCGAGCTGGCGGCGAAGTACCACTGGTGACGGGGCGCGGCCTGCGCCGCCTGCTCCCGCGCAGGCGGTTCCGGCCACCCCGCGCACCTCCCGAATCCGGGTCCCGCAATTTCCGCTATACTCGTCCGACTTGCCGCCTCCCTGGCGGCAGGTCGGAAGCGCGCCGATTTGCTGACTCGATTGCGGGCGCGCGAACCGGCCGGGGCCTTGATGCGTCGCGCGTCGCTCCCCGGCGGTTCACTACAAATGCGGCTAAAGAGGTCGTCAGCCGCGCACCTTCGACTCCGCGCCCCGCCGACACCATTTAGCCGCCCAGTCATATGGCATAAGGCGGAACGAATGGAATCGATCGGCATCGTCGCTCCACAGACCATGCACTTCGCCGAACCGCTGCGCTTGCAAAGCGGCAGCGTGATCGGCAACTATCAGCTCGTCGTCGAGACGTACGGCGAGCTCAACGCCGCGCGCTCGAACGCGGTGCTCGTCTGCCACGCGCTCAACGCGTCGCATCACGTCGCCGGCGTCTACGCGGACGATCCGCGCAGCACCGGCTGGTGGGACAACATGGTAGGCCCGGGCAAGCCGCTCGACACCAACCGCTTCTTCGTGATCGGCGTGAACAACCTCGGCTCGTGCTTCGGCTCGACCGGCCCGATGAGCGTCGATCCGTCGACCGGCACGCCGTACGGTGCACGCTTCCCGGTGGTCACCGTCGAGGACTGGGTGCACGCGCAGGCGCGCGTCGCCGACGCGTTCGGCATCGAGCGCTTCGCCGCGGTGATGGGCGGCAGCCTCGGCGGGATGCAGGCGCTCGCGTGGAGCCTGATGTATCCGGAGCGCGTCGCGCACTGTATCGACATCGCGTCGACGCCGAAGCTGTCCGCGCAGAACATCGCGTTCAACGAGGTCGCGCGTTCGGCGATCCTGTCCGACCCCGACTTCCACGGCGGCGACTATTACGCGCACGGCGTGAAGCCGAAGCGCGGCCTGCGCGTCGCGCGGATGATCGGCCACATCACGTACCTGTCCGACGACGACATGGCCGAGAAATTCGGCCGTGCGCTGCGCCGCGCGGACGGGGCGCTCGACGCGTACAACTTCAGCTTCGACGTCGAGTTCGAGGTCGAGTCCTACCTGCGCTACCAGGGCGACAAGTTCGCCGACTACTTCGACGCGAACACCTACCTGCTGATCACGCGCGCGCTCGACTACTTCGACCCGGCGAAGGCGTTCGACGGCAACCTGACGGCCGCGCTCGCGCACACGCAGGCGAAATACCTGATCGCGAGCTTCTCGACCGACTGGCGCTTCGCGCCGGCGCGTTCGCGCGAGATCGTGAAGGCGCTGCTCGACAACAAGCGCACGGTCAGCTACGCGGAAATCGACGCGCCGCACGGCCACGACGCGTTCCTGCTCGACGACGCGCGCTATCACAACCTGCTCCGCGCGTATTACGAACGAATCGCCATCGAGGTGGGGGCATGAACCAGCAAGCACTGAACTCCCTGTCCGCGCGCGCGGACTTCCGTACGATCGCCCGCTGGGTCGAGCCGCGCTCGACCGTGCTCGACCTCGGCTGCGGCGACGGCTCGCTGCTCGCGCTGCTGATGGAAGAACTAGACGTCACCGGTTACGGCATCGAACTGAACGACGCCGGCGTGCTCGCGAGCGCGAAGAACGGCATCAACGTGATCCAGCAGAATCTCGAGGACGGCCTGCGGCTGTTCGAAGACCACAGCTTCGACATCGCGATCCTGTCGCAAACCCTGCAGACGATCCACCAGACCGCCGCGATCCTGCGCGAAACGGCGCGCGTCGGCCGCGAGTGCATCGTGTCGTTCCCGAACTTCGGCTACTGGTCGCACCGGCTGTCGGTGCTGCACGGCCGGATGCCCGTGTCGAAATCGCTGCCCTACCAGTGGCACAACACGCCGAACGTCCGGGTGCTGACGATCAAGGATTTCGAGGCGCTCGCGCCGGAAGTCGGCGTCACGATCCTCGACCGCGTCGTGCTGCACGAAGGCCAGCCGATTCGATGGGGAGCGAACTGGCGTGGTAGTCTTGCTGTCTACCGCGTCAAGCGCAGCTGAGCCGGGGGGCCGTTGACGGAAGATCCGGCCCGCACGGAGCGTGCGGCCGCCCCTCTCGCGTCGCTCGCACCGCCGCCTGCGCTGCCGCCGCAATCAGTCAACGCTACCCAGTTTCTGTCCATGTCGAAATCGCCACACGAGGCGCCCGCACTCACCGCTCACGAGGATCACCCCGGCTGGCGAGCCTATCTGAACACGCACATGCTGATCTGCGTGTTCCTGGGCTTCACGTCGGGCCTGCCCCTGTTCACGCTCGTCTACCTCGTGCAGGCTTGGCTGCGTTCGGAAGGCGTGAACCTGAAGGAAATCGGCCTGTTCGCGCTGATCCAGTTCCCGTATACGTGGAAGTTCCTGTGGGCGCCGCTGATGGACCGCTACATCCCGCGCCTGCCCGGCTGGCGGCCGGGCCGCCGGCGCGGCTGGATGCTGCTCACGCAGGTGCTGGTCGCGGGCGCGATCGCCGCGCTCGGCTTCGTGTCGCCGCGCGATTCGATCTGGACGGTCGCCGCGCTCACCACGCTCGTCGCGTTCTTCGGCGCGAGTTCCGACATCGTGATCGACGCATACCGCCGCGAGCTGCTGCGCGACACCGAGCAGGGCCTCGGCAACGCGGTGCACGTGAACGCGTACAAACTCGCCGCGCTGATTCCCGGTTCGCTCGCGCTGATCCTGTCCGATCACATGCCGTGGGACGCCGTGTTCGCGCTCACCGGCGCGTTCATGCTGCCGGGCATCCTGATGACGCTGCTGGTGCGCGAGCCCGAAGTGGTCGGCGCGCCGCCGCGCAACCTGCGCGACGCGATCGTGCTGCCGTTCCGCGAATTCATCCAGCGCGACGGCTGGGCCGGCGCGCTGCTCGTCATCGCATTCATCTTCCTGTTCAAGATCGGCGACACGATGGCCACCACGCTGTCGACGTCGTTCTTCCTCGACATCGGCTTCTCGCGCACCGAGATCGGCATCGTCGCGAAAACCACCGCGCTCGTCGCGAGCGTCGCCGGCGGCATCATCGGCGGCGTCTGGCTCGTGAAGATCGGCATCGGCCGCGGGCTGTGGGTCTTCGGCGCGCTGCAGATGGTGTCGACGCTCGGCTTCGCGTGGCTCGCGCAGGTCGGCCCCGGCTCGCCGGTGCTCGCGGCGCTCTACGACTTCACGGTCGCGGCCAGCCATGCGCTCGCGTCGTTCCTGTCGATCTTCGGCTTCGAGGTCACGCCGCATCTGAGCCCGATGACCGTCGCGCTCGCGCTCGTCTACGGCTTCGAAACCTTCACGACCGGCCTGACGATGGCCGCGTTCGTCGCGTACATCGCGAGCACGACCGACCCGCGCTATACGGCCACGCAGTTCGCGCTGTTCACGAGCCTCGCGTCGGTGCCGCGCACGCTCGCGTCGGCCGCGAGCGGCTTCATCGTCGCGAAGATCGGCTGGTTCGACTACTTCATCGTGTGCACCGCGCTCGCGATTCCCGGCATGCTGCTGCTGTTCAGGATCGCGCCGTGGAACGGCGCCGCACGCAACGGCGAGGCCAGCCGTGCGCAGTAACCGCCTGCACCGCCTCGCGCGCGTTGCGGCTTCGTGGAGCGTCGGTGCCGCGGCGCTCGCCGCCGGGTTCGCCGCCCATGCGTCCGACACCGGCGCGACCGCTGCAACCGCCGCGGGCTCCGCGCCGGCC